>NZ_CEWDCG010000004.1:0-38694 GCF_982436375.1 Coprobacter sp.
GAATGAGGAATGGGAGAATATATAAGAAATATTTATGAGAAATGGGATTATACAGTTTATCGGGGTGCGACAATATGTTTATTGTAGAAAGTGCTAAAATAAGAGACAAAGCGTACCACCAACGGGTATATGAATAGTTGCTCCACAGGTTGAAAGAGGCATTTAACGGTGCGATCAGAGAAATAATGACCAGACATATCAGAAGTTGAGACAACCAGTTACGGGGATGCTGCCGGATGAATGAAACTGCCAGTATTGCGCCTGTGATCGGTAGAAAAGCACCTATTGAACTCCAGTTGAGAATTTGGGGATAAAAGGCAGGGATTTCAAGACTTCCTGCCGGCATGAATAAGGCCCTGAGACGTTCTAATATGTTGAATATACCTGTTTTGAATTTCCAAATCCTATCGACTCTCGGAGCTTCTGAGATTTTATACCATGCCGGAAGTATCAGAAATGCAGTTAATAATATTCCTAAAATTCCTTCGATGAGTATTGCCGAATAATCGTTTCGTTTATTGCCAGCCCAATCTCCCGATTTGAATCTGAAGAGAGCATAAATTACGATAAATATTCCTGAAGATACGAAAAAATAATAATTGGTAAGCAGGTTGATGAAAACGGCAAAGGTCAGTAATCCCGGAATCCGTTTCTTTTTGTAGAGTCGTAATTAAGGGAAAAAGTGCTATAACATCGGTAAAATGATTAAATTGCGTATTTAGAATCGTAAACGAGGAGAATGTATATAGCAGCGATCCTATAATTGCATATATAGGTTTCTTTATAAAAATTCTGAAATAGAGAAAAGAGGTAATTCCGCAGACGAAAAATTTTAATAAGATTGAAGCGGTAATTCCTTGTAGGATATGGTTTTCAGGAAATAAGATGGCTATCCAGACAAATGGACTTCCCACAGTATAAAAGGCATATCCTCCTAAAAAGTTGTCTCCTAAAAATGAATTCTAACTCCAGTAGGGCATCCCCGTTGAGAACATTCGTTTAGTCTCAAGTATAAACGGTATTTGCTGAGTAATATAATCTGCTTTTGAGACAAAATATCCCCCATGTTGTATAATGGAGGGCAACATACCTGCAAATGCGGTTATTAGGCTTAATATACCTGATAATAGTACATTTACGAATATATTTATACGCCCGTGTTTTTCCATGGGAAGGCAAATTTATAATTCTTCTTGTTCCAGAATATTTTGTAACGTAAGAACCGCCTCTTCTACCGTTTTTATATGGGTGATAGATATAGATCGTTTTCCCTTGATTTCCCTCAGTTGGCACTGTCGGGGATTCTTTTGCAGATAGCTTAATACTTTACCGAAAATAGGAGACTGAAAATAGCGGATGTTATTATCCGAAACAAAAAACAGATTCATTTTTTCCTGTTTCAATACAACTTTTTCCATACCTAACTGTTTGGCCAGTTGTCGGAGGGTAACGATACGGATAAGCTCTTTCCCTTCATGAGGTATGCGTCCGAACCTATCTTCCAGTTTTGCTGAGAATGCTTGTATGTCCGAGGCTCGTTCCATATTATCCAACTCCTGATAGAGGGAAATCCGTTCCGAGTCATTCGGAATGTAGCTGTTGGGGAATAGCAATTCCATGTCTGATTCTATGGTGCAGTCGCTGACAAATGTTTCTCGTTCGCCGGGAAGAACCACGCTATTTTCGTTATAAACATCCGTAAATTCCTCATTTTTCAATTCTTCTACAGCTTCTTTCAATATTTTTTGGTAGGTTTCATATCCCAAGTCTGCAATGAATCCGCTTTGTTCTGCCCCCAATAAATTCCCTGCTCCTCGAATATCCAGATCCTGCATGGCGATATGTATTCCGCTTCCAAGTTCTGAAAAACTCTCTATCGCTTGTAATCGGCGGCGGGCATCCACACTCAGTTCTCGCAATGGTGGAGTAAGGAGATAACAAAAAGCCTTTTTATTGCTTCTGCCTACACGTCCCCGTAATTGATGAAGTTCGCTTAACCCGAAATTTTGAGCATTATTGATAATAATCGTGTTGGTGTTGGGCATGTCGATTCCCGATTCGATGATGGTGGTCGCTATCAATACATCATAGTCGTAATTTGTAAAATCGATAATTGCTTGTTCGAGTTTTTCGGGTTCCATTTGTCCGTGACCTACGATTGTTCTGGCGTCCGGAATAAGGCGATGTACGAGATTTTCCAGTTCATAAAGCTGTTTTACTCTGTTATTGACGATAAATACCTGGCCGTTTCGACTCATTTCGAAATTGATGGCTTCTTTGATAATATCTTCATTAAATCCGTGAACCTCGGTCTGTATCGGGTACCTGTTAGGGGGTGGAGTCGTTATGGCCGAAAGATCCCGAGCACCCATTAACGAAAATTGTAAAGTACGAGGAATCGGTGTTGCTGACATGGTCAAAGTATCTACATTTGTCTTTATCTGTTTCAGTTTTTCTTTAACGGCAACTCCGAATTTCTGTTCTTCATCGATGATAAGTAATCCTAAATCTTTAAATTTTACATCTTTTCCTATGATGCGGTGTGTACCTATCAGTATGTCGATTTTACCTTCTGATAAGTTTTTGAGTATCTGTCGTGTTTCTGCAGAAGTTCTTGCCCGGCTTAGGTAGTCTACTTTAACGGGAAAATCTTTAAGTCGTTCGCTAAATGTTTTATAGTGTTGAAATGCTAGTACGGTAGTCGGGACAAGAACAGCTACTTGCTTATTATCGCATGCAGCTTTAAAAGCAGCCCGGACTGCAATTTCAGTTTTTCCGAATCCGACATCTCCGCATATCAGCCTGTCCATAGGGCGTTCTTTCTCCATATCGGCTTTTACTTCGGCTGTCGATTTCAATTGATCGGGTGTGTCCTCATAAATAAATGACGCTTCGAGTTCCTGCTGCATGAATGTGTCGTGGGAAAATGCGAATCCTTTTTCTTCTTTTCTTTTGGCATACAGTTTGATAAGATCGCGAGCAATATCTTTCATCTTGCTCTTGGTCTTTTCTTTCATCCGTTCCCATGCTCCTGTCCCTAATTTGTTGATTCGGGGAGGTTCTCCTTCTTTTGCCCGGTATTTGGCTAATTTGTGCAGAGCGTGTATGCTGACGAAAAGAATGTCGTCATTTTGATAAATGAGTTTAATGACTTCTTGCATTTTTCCATTGATCTCTGTTCGTATCAGTCCTCCGAATTTTCCGACACCGTGATCTATGTGAACGATATAATCTCCTATTTCGATTTGTTGCAGTTCTTTAAGTGAGAGAGCGAGTTTTCCCGAACGGGCTTTGTCGCTTTTCAGACTGTATTTGTGGAATCGGTCGAACAATTGATGGTCTGTAAAAAAGCAGGCTTTCAATTCCCGGTCTATAAAACCTTCGTGTAGTGTTTTCTGTACAGGGGTGAACGAGATATTTTCACCTTTATCTTCAAAAATGCTTTGAATACGTTGTATCTGTTTTTCGCTGTCGCTTAAAATATAAAGAGTATATCCCTCTTTCAAGAAAGAGGTGAACGAATCGATAACCAGTTCGAAATTCTTGTGATAGATCGGTTGAGGCGAGCATTCTATTCTCAGAATGGCTGCGTCTGGGGAAAGACTTTTATTCCCATAATCGATTCGTTTAAATTCGAATATTTTTTTGCGGAATGTGTCCGGGTCTATGATTTTTTTTCCTGCATTAAGATCGCCTTCTTCGGTTATCAATAATTGATCGGACAGAGTTTCTCCGGCAATTCCGTTGATTCGTTCTATGCACCATGCCAGATCTCTGAATCCGAAAATTGTTTTCGGATCGATAAACTCCAGAAAAGAGATGCCGTTAGCTTCGTTATTCATCATGTTGGGAATAATGAATATCTCTTCGAATTGATCATTGGACAATTGCGACTCTATATCGAAAGATCGGATACTTTCGATGTCATCTCCGAAAAAATCGATACGGTAGGGCTGGTCGAAAGAAAAAGAATAAACATCGAGAATACTGCCTCTTACAGCATATTGTCCCGGTTCATATACGTAATCGACTCGCTCGAAGCCATATTTGAAAAGAATATCCGAAATGTTCGTGATGTCTGCTTTCCCGTTCTTTACCAAGTGGATCGTTTTCTCAGATAGTGTGGTTTCTCTGACGACTTTTTCAGCCAAAGCTTCCGGACAAGTAACAACGATCAAAGATCGGTCGGTCTGCCTCAGACGGTTAAGAGTTTCTGTCCGTAGTATTTCGTTTGCCGCATCCACTTGTCCGTATTTAATGGCACGTTTATAGCCGGAAGGAAAAAATACGATATTTCCTTCTCCTTGTATTTGCACCAAATCATGATAAAGATATCCTGCTTCTTCCATATCGTTCGCAACCAAAACGACAGGCCTTCCGCAAGTGGATAGTGACGAGAGCAATAACGAGGCTGCAGAACCTTGTAGTCCGGTTATGTGGATTGTCTTTGTCCGGTTATCCGCAACAAGATTTTGTAATGCTTTTTGCCGGGCAGGCGTATTGAAAAGCGTATATAATGAGTCGATTTTCATTTTGTAGAAATAATCATCCGTAAAGTTTGACAAAAATACATCTTTTTGATCAAACTGCGAGATAGAAATTATTGCATGTTAATCATTATTTACTATTCATTTTACGTAGTTTTTCAATTTGTAGTATCTTTGTCACATTGATTTTTTGATAAATAAACGATTTATCGATAGGCTCATGAGCTCGAATGTGAAATCTGACGGGGTGGTGATTATCCCGACTTATAATGAAAAAGAGAATATAGAAAATATCATTTGCAAAGTTCTTTCTTTAGAACATGCGTTCGATATTTTGGTGATTGATGATGGTTCGCCGGATGGAACGGCGGATATAGTGAAGCGGTTGATGACAGAATTTACAGGTCGCTTATTTATTATTGAACGTTCAGGGAAACAGGGACTGGGTACGGCATATATAACCGGATTTAAGTGGGCGCTTGCTCATGGTTATGAATATATTTTCGAAATGGATGCCGATTTTTCTCATAACCCTGACGACCTTTTAAAGTTATGGGATGCTTGCGCCAACAAAGGTGCGGATGTTGCTATCGGGTCTCGTTATATAACGGGGGTAAATGTCGTAAATTGGCCGATGGGTCGGGTGATGATGTCATATTTTGCATCGAAATATGTACGGTTTGTCACAGGAATGAATATTGCCGATACGACTGCAGGATTTAAATGTTATCGTCGGGAAGTTTTAGAAACGATCGATTTGGATAATATCCGGTTCAAAGGGTATGCATTTCAAATAGAAATGAAGTTTACAGCATATAAGTGTGGCTTCAAGTTGGTAGAAGTTCCTATTATTTTTATAAATCGGGTATTGGGCACTAGCAAAATGAATAGCAGCATTTTCGGAGAGGCTGTTTTCGGAGTAATTAAATTGAAATATGACAGTTGGTTCAAGAAATATCCCCATAAAAAAAGCAATGCGGCATCATGAAGAAAATACTGATAAAAAATGCGACATTAATAAATGAAGGATATGCAGGAATAGCTTCGGTTCTTATCGAAGGAGATAAAATTGCTGCGGTTTACCCCGAAGAGTGTACCATCGAAATGGAGCGTAATGCGGATGAGGTTGTAGATGCCTTTGGCAAATGGCTTCTACCCGGTGTTATCGATGATCAGGTACATTTTAGAGAACCCGGCTTGACTTATAAGGCTGATATGCATTCCGAATCGATGGCTGCGGTGGCAGGCGGGGTGACTTCTTATATGGAAATGCCGAATACGAACCCTCAAACGACAACGAAAGAGGCTCTCGACTGGAAATTTAATCGGGCAGCCGAAATCTCAGTTGCCAATTATTCTTTTTATATGGGGGCTACGAATGATAATATAGAAGAGCTTTACAAGATCGATCACCGGCGTGTGTGCGGAGTAAAGCTGTTTATGGGGTCTTCTACGGGAAATATGTTGGTGGATCAACCTGTTGCGTTGGAAAGGATTTTTTCCGAAATACCTGCATTGATAGCCGTACATTGTGAAAAGGAAGAAATTATCCGGGCTAACCGGGAATATTATGTATCTCGTTTTGGTGAAGAATTGCCGGTGCTTTTTCATCCGTTAATACGGAGTGCAGAAGCTTGTTATGCATCATCTTCACAAGCCGTCGATCTGGCGGTACGGAATAATGCCAGATTGCATTTGTTACATCTTTCTACGGCACGAGAACTCTCTTTGTTGGATGATTCTCCCTTGTCCGAGAAAAAAATTACAGGAGAGGTATGTGTACATCACCTTTTCTTTGATGATAACGATTATGCTGAATATGGGAATAGAATAAAATGGAATCCGGCTATTAAGACTTGTGCCGACCGTTTGGCTCTGACAGAGGCTGTAAGGACCGGACGAATCGATGTGGTGGCTACTGATCATGCACCTCATCTTTGGAGTGAGAAACAAGGTTCTTGTTTAAAAGCGGCTTCGGGAGGTCCGTTAGTTCAGCATTCTTTATTGGTGATGTTGGATAAAGTAAAGAAAGGTGATTTTACGCCCGAACAAGTAGTGAGGCGCATGTGTCATGCTCCTGCCGATCTGTTTCATATAGAAAAACGAGGCTATGTCCGCCCCGGATATTTTGCAGACTTGGTACTTGTCGACCCGAATCGGAGTTATACGGTCACGGCAGAAAATATTCTGTCAAAATGCGGATGGTCTCCGTTTATGGGATATACTTTCCCTATGTCGATAGATCGAACTTATGTGAATGGAACTCTTGTTTATGATAAGGGTATAGTTGATGTGAATTATCGGGGCAGAGAACTTGTTTTTGATAACTAACTCTGTAAATATGAGATTGGCACTTTGGGTCGGGATAGGTGGTTTTATGGGTAGCATAGTCCGTTATCTGTTATCTAAATATATATTTAGTCAGGCGGGTAGTGCATTTCCATGGGCGACTTTGGCAGTCAATTTATCAGGATGTTTTATTATCGGGCTGTTGATAGGATGGTTTGCCCGTTGTGAAAATTTGTCTGCAGAAGTACGCATGTTTTTGACGGTCGGTTTTTGCGGAGGTTTTACAACCTTTTCGACATTTGCCAGTGAATCTCTGTTACTGCTCAAGGCCGGGGAATGGCTGAATTTTTCTTTGTATACCGTAATTAGTGTTACATGCGGCATTGCATTAACGGCTTTGGGTTCTTTTATTGCGTTATCTGTACGAAACGGATAAATTTCTTTTGTCTTTTTGTTGAACATTCACCTTCATGAAGTAGTTTATATCTTGTTATATAATGAATTTTTAAATGACAAGATATGAAAAAAATTATTTTGATCGGAGCTAGCGGTTATGTAGGTTCTGCCATTATGAAAGAAGCTTTCTGACCGTGAAAAAAGGCGATGTTACTGACATTGACAAGATTGCACGTTTAAGTAAAGGTGCGGATGTTATTGTCAGCGCTTATAATCCCGGTTGGAATAATCCGGATATTTATGAGGAGACATTGTCGGCATATCCGAAAATTTTAGAAGCTGTAAAAAAATCGGGAGTTCCTCGTTTTTTAATGGTTGGAGGGGCAGGAACTTTGTTTGTCGAACCGGGAGTCCGTTTGATCGATTCAGGGATGATTCCCGAAACTATTTTACCGGGAGTGAAGTCATTGGGAGAGTTTTATTTAAATACTTTATCGAAAGAAAAAGAGGTAGATTGGGTGTTTTTTTCTCCGGCTGCAAATTTATTTCCGGGAAAACGGACAGGAAAATTTAGATTAGGCAAAGATAATATGATTGTTGACGATCAGGGAGAAAGCTCTGTTTCTGTCGAAGATTATGCTGTTGCAATGATCGATGAAGTTGAATATCCTACACATCACTACGAACGCTTTACAATCGGTTATTGATTTGAAAATCAATTATAAAAATATCTGAAAATTTTAATGAACCCGAAATATGGATAGTAGTGACAGGCAAGAATAAATGAAAAGTACCGTTTTATTCGTACACAAGATAAAACGGTGCTTTTCTATTTTATTTAGACAGGCTCTTAAGAGTTTTTATTTTTATAGGCATCCGGTATAAATTTCCCGTGCTACTTCGGCTGTTACGTTTTTGTTTTCTCCGTATGCTATATTATGAGCTTTGAGCCTGTTGTAGATAATATCTACAGCCTCTGCCGGAATTCCGTATTCACTCATCCGCGTGCGCAATCCCATTTGCCGAAAAAACTCTTCAGTTTTTTCGATTGCTTTGTCTGCCTTTTCTTCTTTGCTTCCTGTTGTTATGTTCCATACTCTTTCAGCGTATTGAGCCAATTTTTCCGTTTTTTGTTTTTTCAAAACACGGAGTAAAGACGGATATACGACAGCAAGCGTTTCGGCATGATCGAGGCCATAAAGCACTGTGAGTTCATAACCTATGCGGTGTGTTGCCCAATCTTGCGGAACACCCATACTCACAAAGTCATTTAGAGCCATAGATGCACACAGCATGAAGTTTGCCATTGTGTCATAATCTTTTTGATTTTCCAACACTTTCGGACCTATTTCAATGAGAGAAAGCAGTACACCTTCAGCCCATCGGTCCATCAAAATACCGTTTCCCGTAGTAGTCATGTACTGTTCCATGATATGCATAAAAGCATCTACAATTCCATTGGAAAGCTGTTTTTTAGGAAGAGTATATGTTACTTCCGGATCAAGGATCGAGAATTGAGGTGATGATTTAGGAGTGATAAATGAAACTTTTTCTTGTGTACGTCGGCGTGAAAGTACTCCTCGATAGTTCATTTCTGATCCGGTTGCCGGAAGAGTGAGAACTGTCGCCAGAGGTGTCGTTTTTGTAATTTTTTCGGGATGTATAGCTAATTCCCAAGCATCTTCACCTGTGTAGGGGATTGCATGTGCGATAAATTTTGTACCATCTATTACAGAACCGCCTCCGACAGCAACCAGATAATTTATCTTATTGTCACGGGCCAATGTAACCGCTTTCATTACTGTGTCATAATCGGGATTCGGTTCTATACCCCAGAATTCGATGTTAAAATGATTTGACAGAGCATTCTTTACTTGTTCATAAACTCCGTTTTTCTTAGCGCTACCTCCTCCGAAACATACCATGATACGTTTGTCAGAGGGTATTTCCGTCCCAAGCTTGGCGATGGTTCCTTTCCCGAAAATAAGTCGGGTCGGATTGTGGAAATCAAAATTATTCATTGTAAGATAAATTAAAAGTTTATTTCATAAAACGTTTCAATATTGATAATTTCCCTGCGTATGGAGCGAATTTTATTCCCGGATTGATATGCGTTGTAGTAGAAAGAACTGATTTTGTATGGCTGAATGTATAAAAACTGTCAATACCGTGATAACGCCCTATTCCGCTATGGCCTACGCCTCCGAATGGCAAGTCGGGATTGGCGAGGTGAGTTACTACGTCATTTATACAGACTCCTCCTGATGAGGTTTTTTCTAATATTTCTCGTATGTTTTTCTTGTTTTTTCCGAAATAATACAAAGCCAAAGGTTTTTCCTGACTATTAATATAATCAATAACCGTTTCCCGTTCATTGAATGTCATAACGGGAAGAATCGGTCCGAAAATCTCTTCATTCATGATTCTGTTTTCGGGAGTAATTCCCGAAATGACGGTCGGAGCGATATACAAATCTTTTTCATCGTATTTCCCTCCGGCTTCTATTTTGCCTTGCTTTAGCAGCAACATCAGGTTGTAAAATCGTCCCGAGTGTATAATACGGGGATAATCCGGACTTTTTTGGGGATCTTTTCCGTATTGGCGGATAATTTCATCTTTTAATTTGAGAATCAAATCATTTTTAATATCCTGATGTACGAAAATATAATCGGGGGCGACACAAGTCTGTCCGCAATTTAGAAACTTTCCCCAGACGATCCGTCTGGCAGCAATGTCGATATTAGCGTCTTTATCGATGATACACGGACTTTTCCCCCCTAATTCGAGTGTGACAGGTGTCAGATGTTTGGATGCGGCCTCCATAACCCGTTTTCCGTATTCTACACCTCCGGTGTAAAATATATAGTCATATCGTTGTTGTAGTAAAAGATCGGTTTCTCTATTGTCGGCTTCTATCAATATTACATGGCACGGATCGAAAGCTTCTTTAATGATTTTTTTACTGACAGCAGTAGTGTGCGGAGAGGCGGGAGATGGTTTTAATATGACGCAATTTCCTGCTGCCACAGCTCCGATTAATGGTGCGAATAACAGTTGGAATGGATAATTCCATGGAGATAGTATCAATGAAATGCCGTAAGGCTCATATTGGATATGACTTTTTGATCCGAAAAGAAATAATGGTGTTTTTACTCTTTTCGGAGAAGACCAGTTTTTTAGTTTTTTTAGTGTCCGGTTAAGTTCTGTCAAAACAAAACCTGTCTCAGTAATATAACTTTCGAATTTCGATTTTTTCAGGTCATCCCAAAGAGCCTTTTCTATATCCGGTTCATACTTTTCTATAGCTTTTTTTAACTGTATAAGGGCTGCTTTTCTAAAAGATATCGGCTTGGTTATCTGACTATTGAAGTATGCCCGTTGAGCATTTATATGATCTGAAATATTCATTCTGTTTTCTAAGCAGTAATTATATTGTTGCGGGTGTCAAAGGTAATCATTTTTTGTACAATTGTTCACGATTCTACAGCCCTTTTCAGCAAACAAATAATAAAATAGTTTGTTATATCCCTAAAAGTTTGTCTAAATTTTGTCCGGGTCAGATTTGGACGTTTTTTTCGAAGATGATGGCTGGTTCTCTGACGAATGAAGGAGGCAAAAAAGGCTGGAAGAAAACACAAAAATGACCAGATAATATTTTTTATAGGGAAATTCAGACAATCCATAAAAACCTGAAAAGAGAAAAATGGCAAAGAGAAATCTTATTTTATCGTTGGTATGTGTGGTTTTATCGGGTATGTTGACGTATGCCTATGGCCAAAATAAGCGGGATGCAGGGCAAAAATATTTGACTCGTCCCTTACCGCAGGCTTGGGAGGCCGATACATTGTTTTTACAGCAACAGCCGATAGAGGGAAAATGGTGGTCGGAGTTACAAGATTCTCAATTGGATTCGATTATCGGGTTAGCGTTGCAGAACAACCAAGATCTGCTTGCTGCTGCCGATCGCATACGGGCGGCCCATGCGACATTGAGAATACAGCAAGGATATTATTATCCGAATTTGAATTTTTCGGCCGGTTGGACAAAGTTGCAGAACAGCAGGCAGATGAATAAGGAGTTTATCGATTCTCCCACTATGAACCAGCGATATGCTTCTGGTGAATTATCTACAAGCTGGGAATTGGATGTGTTCGGATCTATTCGGAGCAGAGTGAAATCCAGCAAAGAACAGTTTCGGGCTACACAAGAAGAATATAATGCCGTTTTGGTCTCTTTGACAGCAGAAGTTGCAACAGCTTATGCCGAATTGAGAACTTTACAGCAGGAGTTGCTGGTCGCTCAGAAAAATATGGCTTCGCAGCAGGCAATCTTGCATATTACCGAAGTGCGTTATAATACCGGGCTTGCCTCTCAGTTGGATGTATCTCAAGCTAAATCGGTTTATTACAGTACAAAGGCATCTATTCCGTCGATCGAAGCCGGTATTCGGCAACAAATAAATGCATTAGCTGTTTTGTCCGGATTATATCCTTCCGATTTGTATACGGCGTTAAAAGATCCTCGTCCGATTCCGGATTATATGAAAATTGTCAGTATAGGTATTCCTGTCAATTTATTGCGGCAACGACCTGATATTCGTAGTGCCGAACGGTCTGTTGCGGCAGCGGCAGCCTCGGTAGGTGCAGCCAAGTCTGATTATTTCCCAAAATTTTATTTGAAAGGAAGTATCGGTTTTGCAGCGAGAGATATGGACAAATTTTTTGATCATAACAGTTTGACTTATCAAATTGCTCCGACTTTATCATGGACTCTTTTTCAAGGTCGTCAACTGACTCAAGCAACTAAAGAAGCAAAAGCTGTTTTGGATGAAAATATCCGGCAATATAACCAGACGGTTTTGGGAGCGGTTCAAGAAGTAGATAATGCCATGTCGTCATATACCAATGCTGTTAAACAAGTTGTCGCACTGCGTGAGTTGGTGGTACAAGGAGAGGTCACCCTTAAACTTTCTTTGGATTTGTATAAACGGGGATTAGCGACTTTTCAAAATGTGTTGGATGCTCAGCGCTCTTTGTTGAGTTATCAAAATTCTTTGGTTTCGGCACAAGGGGGGACTCTCTCTTCTCTTATAGAACTGTATCGTGCTGTCGGGGGAGGTTGGCAAATAGATCAGAATAAAAACGAATAATAATAAATCCCATGACGAAAAATATTTTAAAAAACAGACTTTTTCTTTTTGCAGGAGTAGGATTTGTTCTCTTTTCTTGTACATCTAAAAAAACGGAACAAAGAATGTCTGTTCCGGAAATCTCTGTTGCATACCCGGTTGTGAGGCCGGTTATATTACATAAAACATATCCCGGTTATTTGTCTTCGGTGAATACTGTGGATCTGATGGCACGGGTGAACGGTTATTTGCAAAGCACTCCGTTTACGGCCGGTTCGTTAGTCAAAAAAGGTCAATTGTTATTTGTAATTGAACCTACGTTATATGAGGATGCTGTAAAAAGGGCTGAAGCCGGGTTGAAAAATGCACAGGCAAGTCTCAATTATGCAGAGAATAATTATGTCCGTATGAAAGAAGCTTCTCGGAGCGATGCTATCAGCGAAATAGATTTGATTAAATCTGCAACTCAATTAATTAGTGCAAAATCGAACGTGAAAGACGCTGAGGCGCAACTTGAAACTGCAAAAACAAATTTAGGATATTGTTATATACGCGCGCCTTTCTCCGGTCATATATCGAAGTCGATATATAGTGTCGGCAGTTATATCAGCGGAGAAGGTCAGGCGGCTAAATTGGCGACTATTTATCAGGACGATAAAATGAATGCCTATTTTAATATCGAAGATAATCAGTATTTACAAATGCTTGCTTCTACTGATAAGAAAGGTGTTGAAGAACGTTTACCCGGAGAAGTGGAAATTCTTTTTCAGTCACCCTTATCCCGTCCCTATATGGGAAAATTGAATTATCTGTCTCCGAATATCGATCTCTCGACGGGAACATTGAGTATTCGTGCCGAAATTGAGAATCCTGATAATGAATTGAAGGATGGTTTATATGTGAATATCCGTTTACCGTACGGCAAACAAGATAGTGCCGTTTTAGTAAAAGATGCTTCTATCGGTACCGACCAATTGGGTAAATATCTTTATGTGGTTAATGATTCTAACCGGGTGTCTTATCGGCATATTGAAACGGGAGAATTGTTTTCTGATACTCTCAGACTTGTAAAATCCGGATTGCAGCCGAAAGACCGTTATGTGACGAAAGCTCTGTTGAAAGTACGGGAAGGAATGGAGATAAAACCTGTATCGGAGAAAAATTAACCGGACTATATTGAATAAAAATACAAAGACATGATATCTAAATTCTTTATAAACAGACCGATTTTTGCTACTGTACTCGCCTTACTTATGGTATTGGTCGGTGTCGTGGCGCTTGAGTCGTTACCGGTTGCACAGTTTCCCGATATAACACCTCCGACAGTACAAGTGTCGGCAGTATATCCCGGGGCAAGTGCCGAAACCGTTGCCCGTACGGTAGGTGCTCCGATAGAGGAACAAGTCAACGGAGTGGACGGTATGATTTATATGAGTTCTTCATCTTCCAGTTCGGGACAATATACATTGACGGTAACATTCGAGGTCGGCACAGATGTCGATATGGCTACTGTTTTGGTTCAGAATCGGGTAAATATAGCGCAAGGAAATCTTCCTGAAGCTGTGATACAACAGGGAATCGTTACAAAAAAACAATCTACGAATATCGTAATGTTCTTGTCTCTGCAATCTGATAACCCGATGTATGACGGGTTATATCTTTCAAATTATGCGAGCCTTAATTTGACCGACCAACTTTCCCGCTTGCCGGGAGTTGGGGCTGTAACTGTATTCGGAACAGGAAATTATAGTATGCGTGTATGGCTTGATCCGGAAATTATGCGTATCCGGAAATTGACTCCGGCAGATGTATATAGTGCTATACAGTCTCAAAATATGGAGGTCTCTGCCGGAACTGTTGGAGAACCGCCTTTGGATAGGAAAGAAGCATTCCAGTTTACTTTGACGGCAAAGGGGCGTTTGACTACTCCTGACGAATTCGGAAATATCGTAATTAAAACTTTGCCGGACGGTAAATATTTGCGATTGAAGGATATTGCCCGTATCGATAGGGGAAGTGCATCTTATAGTGTGACTTCGACTCAAAATGGGAAGCAAGCTGCTGCAATTGCTATTTATCAATTACCCGGATCTAATTCTCTTAATGTTGCGAAAAATGTTAAGGCGAAAATGCAGGATTTGGAAAAATATTTACCGGAAGGGGTGCATTATGAGGTGGTATTGGATACTACCGAATTTGTGACGGCTTCTATTGACGAGGTGTTGGTTACTTTTGTCGAAACCACCTTGTTGGTCATGCTTGTCATATTGCTTTTCTTGCAAAGTTTCAGAGCCGTGATAATCCCTTCTCTGACTATTCCGGTTTCTCTTATTTGTACATTTGCTGTGATGCATCTGTTCGGTTTTTCGATAAATACGTTGACTCTTTTCGGCTTGGTATTGGCAATAGCCATAGTTGTGGACGATGCCATAGTCGTAGTTGAAAATTCGTCTCGTCTTCTCGATACCGGAAAATACACCAATAAAGAGGCGGTTACTCAAGCTATGGAAGAGATTACAGGCCCTGTGATCGGTGTGGTTTTGGTGTTGCTGGCGGTGTTTATACCTACGGCCTTTATTAGTGGTATCACAGGTGAACTTTATAAACAGTTTGCGTTAACGATTGCAACAGCTACGGTTTTTAGCGGAATTAATTCTTTGTCTTTGACGCCGGCTTTGTGCGCATTATTTTTAAAACCGACTAAAGACCCTAAATTTTTCTTGTATAAAGGATTCAATAAGGTATATGATAAAACTCTCGGAGCTTATGTAAAGGCTATTACCTATTTTCTTCGCAAGCCGGTAATTACGATGTCTCTTTTTCTCATTTTGTCTGTCGGGTCGCTTTGGTTGTTTTTACGTTGGCCTACATCATTTATTCCTCAGGAAGATCAAGGGTATTTTGTCGTATCCGTGCAGCTCCCGAATGCTGCAAACCTGCAACGTACAGAAGAGGTGTCCCGAAAAATCATGAAAATGCTCGATTCTTATCCTGAAGTTCGCACCTATTTGTGTATAAATGGTTTCTCGATGATGCAGGGAGCAAATGCGTCGAACGGTGCGACTTTTTTTGTCATGTTGAAAAATTGGGACGAACGTAAAGCTAAAGATGAGAGTGTATTTTCTGTTGTGAATCGACTAAATGCTCAAGCTGCATCTATTCAGGAGGCTGTTATTTTTGCAGTCAATCCTCCTGCAATATCGGGCATGGGAGTAAGCGGAGGTTTACAGTTTGAGCTGGAAGATAGAAATAGTTTGGGTACTACAGCATTACAGGATGCTGTTTCGGCACTGTTGGAACAAGCCGGAACAGAACCGGCGATAATGACTCTCAATTCTATGTTTCAGGGGAATACGCCTCAGTATTTTTTGAATATAGACAGAGATAAAGTTAAAATGCAAGGTTTGGTACTGAGTGATGTTTTTTCGACGCTTTCATATTATATGGGTTCGGCTTATGTCAATGATTTTGTTCAATTCGGGCGCATTTATCAGGTTAAGTTAGGAGCTGCCGCCGATAGCCGTACGGTGATAGGTGATGTCTTGAAACTGAGCGTTCGTAATCAGAACGGTGATATGGTACCTTTTTCAGCATTTACTACATTGGAAGAGCAATTGGGACTTAATCTGGTGAATAGATATAATATGTATTCTTCTGCGGCTATTACGGCTATAACTACACCCGGATTCAGTTCGCAGCAAGGAATTCAGGGGATGGAAAATTTAAGTAATCGGGTATTAGGGACTACGTTCGGTTATGATTGGACAGGAGAGGCGTATCAGGAAACTCAAGCAAGTTCTTCGGTTAGTCTAATTTTCGGACTGGCCATCTTGGTCGTTATTTTGGTTCTTGCAGCCCAATACGAGAGTTGGACGAGCCCTATTGCTGTGATACTCGGATTGCCGTTTGCCATATTGGGGGCGGTACTCGGTTGCATGTTATTGGGATTGTCTATCAGTATTTATAGTCAGATCGGGATTATTCTTTTAATTGCACTTTCAGCGAAAAATGCTATTTTAATTGTTGAGTTCGCTATCGATTATCGTAAAAAGGGCGAGTCGATTACCGAAGCGTCTATAGAAGCCGGACGAGTGCGATTACGCCCGATTTTGATGACTTCATTTGCTTTTATATTGGGAGTAATGCCCCTTATTTTTGCGACCGGAGCAGGAGCTTCGAGCCGTATATCATTAGGAACGGCAGTTGTTTTTGGTATGGCGGTAAACACTTTGTTGGGAACGTTATTTATCCCGAATTTTTATCATCTGATGCAGTCTATTCATGAAAAGTTTCAGAAGAAACGCGTCGTACAAGAAAATACGCCGGAAGAAGATGATGCAAAGAAGGTATAGAATTATAAAAAAGCTCGGATTCATTTTCCGAGCTTTTTTTATGATTATAATGTATGGTTGTTATTTTATTTGACAATACTCATTTCATCGATGATATTTTTTGCTCCCGCAAACTTGTCTATGATGAATAGTATGTAACGGATGTCGACGCTTATTGTTCGTTGAAGAGCTTCTTCGAATACAATATCGCCGCTCATGGCTTCCCAGTTTCCGTCAAATGCCGTTCCGATAAGTTCTCCGTTAGCATTAAATACCGGACTACCCGAATTTCCGCCGGTAATATCGTTATTCGAGAGGAAGTTTACGGGCATTTCTCCATTCGGCATGGCATACTGACCGAAATCTTTGTTTTTGTAGAGTTCTTTTAGTTTTTCCGGAACTACAAATTCCCAGTTGTTCGGATCTTCTTTTTCCATAACTCCTTTCAACGTAGTATAGTAATGATAATCTATACCGTCTGACGGAGAATACGGCAGTACCTGTCCGTAGGTTGCTCGAATTGTAAAGTTTGCATCCGGATATGCCGGTTTACCGGGATTCATTTCGAGTAGGCCTTTGATATATGTTTGTTTGGCTAAAGCGAACTTCTCATTTATCGGTTTTAGTTCTTTACGTAGGTCTATCATTTTTTGAATGACAGATTGAGCGTATTGTATCATTAAATCCGATTTTAGGGCTTTGGCCGTCGGTTTTTTCATGAATTTATTGAAGTTTTCATCGCTTCCGAAAATTGAAGTTTTAAAAGCTTCATCAACAAAGCGGTCGATGTTACCGTCGAATTTTTTATCGATAAGGGTGAAAATTTCGGGACGGTTTTCTTTCCCGACCTCTTTCATATATGCTTTCAGCATGACTTTCGATACTCTTTGGTCGACTTTGCGGTTATAATCTTTATTTGCAAATGCTTTGTAAGCTTTTTCAAGATCGGCCAATTCAGATTTGATGATAGAGTCGTTTTTATGCTCTAAAGCTTCGATCAGTTTTTTATTACGAGCAGGAACTCCGGAAAATTCCACTCCTTGATACAACGCTTCCAATAACATATAATATTGGTACTTGATATCATTCATTTGTAAGGTTGCGTCTCGCATATCGTTTAATGCTTGGATATATTCCGGATGGTTGTTGTCATTTGCCCATACTTTGAACCGAGCTTCGTCCAACTCTTTGTTTTCTATAACTTTCAGTTTATTGATCCCTCTGTTCATCCCGATAGAGTTTTTCCAATAGTTGCTCGAACGGGCATATTTGCTGGCATATTGGATTCTTACTTTCGGGTCGGCAAGCATTTCGTCTAACATCTCTTTTTGACGGATACCTCGCATATTGATGCGGATCGTATTATCTACATCACGACGTTGTTTTACTTCCCATGACGTATAATATCGGTTGGTCGACCCGGGAAATCCCATGATCATGGCAAAATCGTTTTCTTTGATCCCTTTCAGCGAAATATTGAAATATTTTTTCGGGTGCATGGGGATGTTATTTTCTGGGTATTCTGCCGGATTTCCCTGAGCATCGGTATAAACCCGGAAAAGAGAGAAGTCTCCGGTGTGACGCGGCCACATCCAGTTGTCCGTATCAGCTCCGAATTTCCCGATAGAAGAGGGGGGAGCACCAACGAAACGAATATCTTTATATACTTTCATTGTGAACATAAAGAATCGATTTCCTCCGAAAAACGGTTTTATGCTTATTTCTGTAAAAGGGTTTTCCGCCAAAAATTTCTCTCCGACTTTTTCTTTTGCCATTTTATCGAGAAATGCCGGATCGAAAGCTTTCAACGGATCTCCGGTTTTGCTGACTTCTTCTTGGATAAAATCGGTTACTTCTTCGATTTTATCGATAAAACGGACTTCGAGACCCGGAGTAGGGAGCTCGTCCTTTTTATCCATTGCCCAGAATCCGTTACTCAAATAATCGTGCTCTACCGAGCTATGTTGTTGAATAGCGCTGTATCCGCAATGGTGGTTGGTAAGGATTAATCCTTCTGGTGAGATAATTTCTCCGGTACATCCTCCTCCGAAGATAACGATAGCATCTTTCAGAGAAGTTCGTTCGGGATTATAGATGTCATCTACATCGAGTTTTAACCCTAATTTTTTCAGTTGTTCCGAATTTTGTTGTTTTAAAAACGGAAGTAACCACATCCCCTCGTCTGCTTTTACCGGCGACAAAATTGCCGCGAAAGCTAAGGGTAACAACATTCTTTTTAGTTTCATAATGTTAAGTTTAGCTTATTATTTTGTTTATTTATATTGAAATTCCATGCAAATCCTAACCATACGGTACGGTTATCACGACTTTTTTCAGTACGCTTATATAATGTCGGCGTATCGATTACGGTAATTTCTTTTACCGATCCGAACCAGTCGTTTATTTGTAGAGTTACTTCTCCTTTTCCGGACAATATGCTTTGCCTTATTCCTGTATCTATTCGGTAACGAGACTCTATTTTTCCTTGTACTGTTTGTAAATCGGATATGTAGTTACCGTTACATTGTAAAGTTGTGGTAGGAGTAAGCCTGAATGATACGATCCCATTGGTATTCCATGCCCAGTCGTTTCGTTTATTCCCTTTTTTGTCGGCCTGTATTTCATCATAATATACAGTTCCGTTTATGCGTATATCCATCCATTTTACCGGTGAAATATATATACCGAGCTCTGCTCCTGCCGATTGGCTGTGATATAGATTTTTATAAGTAACGACCATATCTTCTTGTGTAATTTGTGCTATGGTCTGTTTTTTATTTCTGTAAAATAATGTAGGTGTGAATGTAAAGGTTCGGTTCGTATAATGGTAGCTTAATGCTGTATTGTGGCTGATTTCCGGTTTTAGGTAGGGATTTCCCTGTATGGTTTCTTGAGGGTCGCTTTGATCGAGAAACGGGTTTAATTCAGAAAAAACAGGCCGGTTGATACGTTGCCGGTAAGAGAGTTGCCATGAGTGTCCGGAGCGTTGATTATTATAAGAAAGTTGGAATGCCGGAAATAAATTCCAATAATCTTGTTTTATCCGGTTGTTATCCTTTGCCAAATAAATCGATTGGTGAGTATATTCTCCTCTTATTCCTGCATATATAAACCATTTTTGCCACTGTTTTTCATATTGCAAAAAGAGAGAATGTATCTGGCGATTCAGATCCATATTAAAAGATGCTTCCTGAGCTTCGGCATAAAAGCCGTTATCATATATTTCTTTTCGGTTTGCATTCGTAGAAGTTGTAATCCATGTGTTATATCCGGTCTTGAATGTCCCGATTTTTCCTGCCAGACTCAATTCATATTCGTCATTTTTTTGGTCGATAAAGAATTTGTCTTGTATCAAGTTTGGTTTGGGGCGTAAAACATTGCGTTGATAGTCGTTGTTTTCATCGTATGTCGTATGTCGGTAATTGAAGTCTGTGAAAAAAGAAATTTGATCGTTGTGCGTATATTGGTAGAACGTTGCGACACTATATTGGCGATTGGCCTGTTCGTTGTCACGGATTACTTTCATCTCTTTTTTTGTTTCGGTATTGTGAATATTTCCGATGCGGTCGAACCACATCTGTATAAAAGAGAAGTCAGCTTTGAAAGTGTGTTTATTTCGGTTCAACTCGCTTCCTAAAGAGCCTACGATTGTTTGAGGATGGGCTATTGCCGAATTATCTTGAATTTGCTCGTTTGTGACAATATTATTTTCGCGAGAAGTGATCGTATTCAGAAATGTACGTTTCCTATACTCGCGTTTGTAATCGATGCCGGCATTGAATTTCCAGTGTGGAGATAGCGGAGTTCCGAAATGAGCACCGGCCATATATCGGTCGCTATTGGCTGTTCCTAAATAGACTTGTCCTGAGGGTATGTTCTGTTGAGATTTTTTTAATATAAGATCGATTGTTCCCGTCGAACCTTCTGCTTGTTGGCTTACATCCGGAATATGGTTGACTTTGATTTCTCCGATGGCCGATGCTGGGAGTTGTATCATTATTTCGCTCCGGTAATTTCCTAAGAAAGAAGTAGGCTTTCCGTTAATGAGAAATGTGATCTTATCAGATCCCCGTAATCGGATATTTCCTTCCATATCGTTTTCCAATGAAGGGAAAAAAGACAGAATGTCGTTCAGTGAATTTCCATATTGAACAAGGCTGTCGGGCGATATGAAGATCGTGTTATTTTTGTTTCTTATTTGAGATACTGTTATTGTTTTCAGATGTTTTTGTGCGACGATAGAGTCTGTGCTGTTTGCTTGTATGAATAATGTATTGCAGAAAATTAAAAGTATAATCTGATAATAAATTTTCATTCTTATGGGGTGAATTCTGTTTATAGCCGCCAAAGATAGTTATTTTTATCCGGTGATGAAAATTCACTTAACCATAAAGGATCTGTTTTCAAAAAACAGATCCTTTATGGTTAAGTGTAAAAGTTTATTATTGAATACCGATTTCTGAAAATCCTATGGGTTCGCCTTCATTGATCATTTTAACTGCTTTCAAGAAAAGATAACGGGTATTTACAGGTGTAAAGTAGACGGATTGGAGTATAGGGTTATGTTTTATATTGGAAAATTCACCTTTTGCTATTGTCTTATCGATATTTTGACCGTCATTGCTTGTCATGAGTTCGTATAAAGCAATGAGACCTTTATTGTATTCACTCTGGTCGGGTAGATAATGGAATGATGAGATAACACGCTCTTCTCCGAAATCGATTATTACCGTGTTACTCTTTATAAAACAAGATGTGGAGTCGTTTCCGTCTGTCGCTTTCAGGATTTCGTTATCAGAAATACCTTGGATTTTAAAAGGAAAACTATTTAATTTTTTTGTATCGGTTTTGAACGAAATTTCATCGGTCTCTCTTGCATAATAAGCCTCGATATTGTTGATGCATGGGCATGCCCGGGAATCGGTTATGTTTATGCGGATTGTATCCGTATTTATTGTTTCGAACCGGAGTAACCGTTTATATCCAATAGTAGTCGTTTCTTCATTCAATTTTACGGGAAACCACTTGCCGTTTTTACGATGTTCTACAGAAAATGTTTTTACACGTTGTCCTAACGGGATATATTCCTGCAACATCATTCGGTTGATTTTTTTCTTTTCCGGTAAAGAAAATTCTATTGTGGCGGATTTGATACTATCTTCGGTTGCCCAATAGGTATCGTATTCTCGGTCAGTTATTGCTTTTGCAGTAAATTTTCCGCCTCTTTCGTTAGATACTGAAGGTGTAATACCGGCTAATAGATTATTTGCTAATTGCTTTTGGATGTTTTTGTAGAAGTTTACGGCATTGGCAGAGTCTATGGGGTGAATCAATCCGTTTCGATCGATAGGGAAGTTGAGCAATAGTGTTGCGTTGTGTCCTACACTGCGGTAATAAAGATCGGTCAATTGATCTACATTTTTCACCTGATTGTCTTCTTCGGGATGATAAAACCATCCCGGACGAATAGAAACATCGCATTCGGCCGCTACCCATTGATCGCCGTCGGCATGACCGTATTGCAGTGTACGGTATTTTTCATAGCCGGGAAAGACTTCTCCTGTACGTAAAAAAGACCAGTTTGTTGCTCCTGCAAAACCTTTTTCATTTCCTACCCAACGGCAACCGGGTCCTCCATCCGAAAAAATGATGGCCTTCGGTTGCAATTCACTCAGCATCTTGTATATTTCAGGATAATTGTAATAGTTTTTGCGATCGATGGTACGATTTTCTTTCGCTCCTCCATACCATCCGTCTCCTCCGTTAGCTCCATCGAACCAGACTTCGAATACCTCTCCGTAATCGGTCATTAATTCTCGCAGTTGTTTATGAAAATAATCTACATATTCTGGTGTTCCGTAGTTGGCTTGATGTCTGTCCCATGGTGAAAGATATACGGCAAATTTGATACCATATTTTTTGCAAGCTGCTGCCAGTTCACCAACAATATCGCCTTTCCCTTCTTTATATGGAGTGTTTCTGATACAGTATTCCGTTAGTTTTGTCGGCCATAAACAAAAGCCGTCATGATGTTTTGCTGTAAGGATAACTCCTTTCATTCCGGATGCGACGAATGTTTTTACCCACTGTTCGCAATCGAGCTTTGCGGGATTAAAGGTTTTGGGATCTGAATCTCCGTATCCCCATTCACGATCGTTGAATGTATTTAATCCGAAATGTACAAATGCATAGGTTTCCATTTTCTGCCATTCTACCTGTTTTGGTTCTGGTATCGGAAGAATTGCTTCGGGAGCTTTAACGGTCGGGGCACATGCTCCGGATAAAAATAATGCGGTTATTGCGCAAAAAAGATCGATATGTTTTTTCATTGTGTCATTAAATAGGTTAAATATTATGGACAAAGATAGTCTTTTTATAAAAAGAATCCGAAAAAATACATTTCATTTTGATATAAACGAATAAGTTTCAGATATTTTTCGCTTTGGGGAGAACTCATTTGATGTTTGCGAACGACGTGGATTGTTGTAAAATATTTCTGTGTAATTTTAAACAGGGACTAAATTATCTCTATCTTTGTAGAACCGGTAATTAAAAACAAATAGGAAATGAAGTTGTCTAATAATTGGTTTACGACTGTTTCAGAAACTGAGAACGGAGCTATGGTGATTGTTTGCGGTCGTGATGATTTGGAATTGTATGCACGTTCAGGAAAATTTAAGGAACGGGTTGAAATTTATTGGAAATATAATGGTGATAGTAGAGGAATGCCTTGTGAGTCTGACGCTCGTGTGATGGAACCGGTACAGGATGCTCTGCAAAAGGCTATGGAAAAAGACAAACTGGCGATATTAACAGGCGTATATACCGGTGATAATGAACGGACATGGATTTTTTATACACGAAATGTTCCGGCTTTCGGGGAGATGTTGAATAAAGCTTTGTCTTCTTTCGAAAAACTTCCGATAGTGATTTATACAGAAAAAGATCCTGATTGGAATGAATATCATGAAATGTATGAGTTGCGGCAGGAAGAAGGTAGTGACGATGTGCTTGCTGATGAATAAGGCAGGGATTGATATATTGTCCGGATTTAATTTGATTTGGGTCTTGGAGAAATCAAGGTTTTTATAAAACCTGATTCCATTGTTTTTTGTACCTTTGTACCCGAAAAATATTTTTTATGACAGATACGGTTGCACAATTTGAACATGTTATAAGCATTTGTCGTGATCTGTATGCCAAAAAGCTGAAAGATTACGGCCCTTCATGGCGTATCATGCGTCCTCAATCCATAACCGACCAAATATTTATTAAAGCTAACCGGATTCGGAGCATTGAGATTAAGGGAGAATGTAAAGTCGACGAGGGGATTCGCTCTGAGTTGATAGCGATAGTTAATTATGGTATTATCGGTCTTATCCAATTGGAGTTAGGATATTCGGATGGAGAAGACATTTCTGTAGAGAAGGCTCTTGAGCTGTATGACAAGTATATGGATGAGACCAAACGTTTAATGTATGCTAAAAATCATGATTATGACGAGGCTTGGCGTAGTATGCGGACGAGTTCTTATACTGATCTTATTTTGATGAAAATATACCGTACTAAGCAGATCGAAAATAATGAGGGGAAAACACTCGTTTCTGAAGGAGTGGATGCTAATTATATGGATATGATCAATTATTCTCTTTTCGGATTGATAAAATTGGAGTATGGAGAATAAAACGGAAATAAAAGATTCATCGGTACGAAATCGGATTTTATGGCTGCTGGTAATAGCCTCTCGGTTGATTGTCGGGGCTACTTTTATCTTTTCCGGTTTTGTAAAAGCAATTGATCCTACAGGATCTGCTATTAAATTCGAAGAATATTTTTCTGTTTTAGGTATCGGATTTTTATCTCCTTTATCTCTTTTTTTCGGTGTAGTATTAGCTGCATTTGAGTTTTTGCTGGGAATAAACACTTTGCTCGGTTCTTACCGCAAATTGACCTCATGGCTGGTTCTGTTGGTCATGTGCTTTATGACCCCGTTGACACTTTATCTGGCGATAGCCGATCCAGTAAGCGATTGCGGGTGTTTTGGGGATGCCCTTGTCTTGACCAATTGGGAGACTTTTTTTAAAAATGTTTTTTTACTGATTCCTGTATTATTCCTTATCCGTTATAATAGTTTGGTAAAAGGAGTATATAATAAATCTGTTCAGTGGCTTACGGTATTATATTCTCTTATATTTGCTCTTGCTTTGGCATGGTTTGGAGTTTATTTTCAGCCTATATTGGATTTTCGTCCTTATAAAGTAGGAATGAGTATATTAGATGCTATGCCGGGTGGAAATATTGATGCAGGAGATGATTATCTTTTTGTTTACGAGAAAGAAGGTATCCGAAAAGAATTTTCTTTAGATGATATTCCCATGAACGATACTACATGGGTGTTTGTAGATCGGATAGAGAAAAAAAATATATCGAATAAAAAGAAATCTTCGATCGAGGATTTTATTATTCGTTCTGGAGAAGATGATGTTGACATAGCTCGGGATATATTGGAAGATCCGCAATATACTTTTTTATTGCTTACTCCGTCTTTAGAAAATGCAGATGAAAGTGAGATCGATAAAATAAACGATTTATATGATTATGCATTGACTTATGGCTATAATTTTTATTGTGTGACTGCATCGTCTGATTCGGCGATTGCTGTTTGGCAGGATAATACAGGAGCTGATTATCCTTTTTATAAGATGGATGAGACTACGATAAAAACGATTATACGGGGTAATCCGGGTGTAATGTTACTACATAAAGGAACGATTGTCTGGAAACAGCTTCCTTCGCATTTGCCGGACGAAGCTCAGTTGAATGATAAAATAGAAAATCTTCCGATCGGACGTACGTGGATATATGACGGATCGAAGAATTTAGGAATATTGGTATTGATTTATACCGTGCCGATGTTCATTTTGTTGTTGACTGAAAAAACAGTTGCCGCTATTATCGGCAAAATACGAGAAGCCCGGCGAAAGAGGAGAGAAAAAAAATCTTCTTTGGTATCTCCGGAAAAACAAGAGTAATAGTTATTTTATTATATAACCACACAATTAATATTTGTTATGAGAAAAAACATTGTTGCAGGTAACTGGAAAATGAACAAGACACTTCAAGAAGGTCTTGAATTGGCTAAAGGTATTGAGGCTGCTTTGGCGGGAAAAACTCCTAATTGCGATGTGATTATCGGTACTCCATTTATTCATTTAGCCTCTGTTGTAGATGCTATCGATACGAATAAAATAGGTGTTGCTGCAGAAAACTGTGCAGATAAAGCTTCTGGCGCTTATACCGGAGAGGTTTCGGCCCAGATGGTTGCTTCTACAGGAGCTAAGTATGTAATTCTCGGTCATTCAGAACGCCGTGCTTATTATCATGAAACTCCGGAAATTTTAAAAGAGAAGACAATTCTTGCTTTGGCTAATGGTTTGACTCCTATTTTCTGTATTGGCGAAGTGCTTGAGGAAAGAGAAGCCGGGAAACATTTTGATGTAGTGAAAGCTCAGATAGAAGAATCTTTGTTTAATTTGTCAGCAGAAGATTTTGGGAAAATCATATTGGCTTATGAACCGGTATGGGCTATCGGAACAGGAAAAACTGCTACTGCAGAACAGGCTCAAGAAATGCATGCGTTTATTCGTAAAACTATTGCTGATAAATATGGCAATGAAGTTGCTGAAAACTGTTCTATTCTTTATGGAGGAAGTTGTAAGCCTTCGAATGCGAAAGAATTGTTTGCAAATAAAGATGTGGACGGAGGACTTATCGGAGGAGCAGCTTTGGAAGTCGATTCCTTTATGGGTATTATCAACGCATTTTAAATAATTAAACAGGCTATAAACTGCAAAAGTAAGATAGAAATGTTTACTTTTGCAGTTTTCTTATCTGTATAAAGCCTATGAAAAGAAGAACTGTTTTATCGATCGTTTTATTATCGCTTGTAGGTTGGTGTGGTGCATACGCTCAGGTGCAGGTAGCAGATACTTCAATTGTTCAGTCGTTAGAGCGTGTTACCGGAAATGCACGTGTCCGTTTGTTTCAGGATGCACGTCTTACCGATCGTCTGGCAAGGCGGACAGGTAATGTCGCTTTATCCGGAACATCATCGAGAGATATGAATTATGTAACAGTCCGCGGGTATCGGATACAAGTATTTTCGGATAATAATCAGAGAAGATCCAAAGATGAAGCTTATCAGAAAGCTTCTATGATAAAAGATGCAGATCCGGAATTGTCCACTTATGTTACGTTTACATCTCCTTTTTGGAGACTTAGGGTGGGGGACTTTCGTTCATTTGAAGAAGCGAACCTCAAGTTGATCGAATTAAAGAATACATTTCCTCAATTTCGGGAAATGCGTGTTGTGAAGGATATGATCCGCTTGACACGTATTGTAGAATGAAGATTATAAAGACTTTGGTAATATGCAAAAGGTACAGGACCGGTTGTCTGATCAAGAAAAGGAAGATTTGATAGCCGGACATTATAAAAGTATATTGGAGTTATTGGGTGAAGATGTAAACCGGGAGGGATTAGAAAAAACACCTATACGAGTTGCTCGTGCTATGAAATTTTTAACGAGCGGTTATGACCAGTCGCCTGAAGAGATTCTCCGTTCGGCTATCTTTCATGAAAATTATGGAGATTCTCAGCGAATAGTTCTTGTAAAAGATATAGAGTTCTATTCTTTGTGTGAACATCACTTGCTCCCTTTTTTCGGTAAAGTGCATATCGGATATATGCCGGGAGATAAGATTGTGGGTTTGAGTAAGCCGGCGCGGCTTGTTGATGCTTTTGCGCGGAGATTTCAGGTTCAAGAGCGTATGACTCGGGAGATACTCGATTGTTTTGATTCTGTAATCGAACCGTATGGGACTATCGTTATGGTAGAGGCGCGTCATCTGTGTATGCAGATGAGAGGGGTTGAGAAACAGAATGCATCGACTACGACTTGTTTGTATTCTGGTAATTTTAAGGACAGAGAATTGAGAGAAGAATTTTTTTCGATGTTACGCAATCGTTGATATGAAGGGATCGTTTGATCTAATTTAGATATTAAGCGGTTAGTATTCAAAAAGTAACAAAAGCAGGATCAGAAAAAGGTGAAAAAATAATATTTTGCATTTGCACAACTCAAAATAACGCTTTATATTTGCAGTCGCAATTGCGAAAGTAGCTCAGTTGGTAGAGCATAACCTTGCCAAGGTTAGGGTCGCGGGTTCGAGTCCCGTCTTTCGCTCTGATGTTTTTTACGGAGGTGAAAAATTTGAATTGATAATTTTATGCGAAAGTAGCTCAGTTGGTAGAGCATAACCTTGCCAAGGTTAGGGTCGCGGGTTCGAGTCCCGTCTTTCGCTCCACGGTTTTTCCGTGACAGCGAGTAAGCCCAAATGGCGGAATTGGTAGACGCGCTAGTTTCAGGGACTAGTGTTTATTGCGAACGTGCAGGTTCGAGTCCTGTTTTGGGCACGCTTCAAAAACAACGATGTCCGGGTGGTGAAATTGGTAGACACGCTACTTTGAGGGGGTAGTGATCATTGGATCGTGTGAGTTCGAATCTCATCTCGGACACTAAAAAGGTTCTGCAAACTAATTTGCAGAACCTTTTTTCTTTTTAGAGAGAGTTTTTATTCCTGATAAGGAATATTGGTTTGAAAACTTTCTTAATGATTCTCGAACAGCAAGAATCCTGAAAAGCTGTTGTATTTCTAAAACTTAACAGCTACCTTTGTCTTTATATATTGATTAGAAAGAGTTTGTAATTAACCGTAGTGTATTTTATGTTAAGAATACTATTCTTTTTTTACCAGTGGCTTATTGCATTTCCTATTTTATTAGTATTGACTATAATAACAGCATTAGTGACGATTGTCGGCTGTTTTATCGGAGACAGTAAAGTTTGGGGATACTATCCGGGGCGCATTTGGTCTCAGCTTTTTTGTTGGATCTCGTTTGTGCGAGTTAAAGTAAAAGGTCGGGAAAATATCGATAAGAAAACTTCTTATGTTTTTGTCGCAAATCATCAGGGAGCGTATGACATTTTTTTAATTTATGGCTTCTTAGGACATAATTTTAAATGGATGATGAAAAAAAGCCTCAGACGCATACCATTTGTCGGAAAAGCTTGTGCTGCAGCCGGACATATATTTGTAGATCGTTCCGGGCCTAAAAGTATTCGGGAAACATTGGATATGGCAGAACAGACGTTGAGACACGGCATGTCCTTAGTTGTCTTTCCTGAAGGATCACGTACATGGAACGGGAAACTTCAACGCTTTAAGAAAGGGGCTTATCAGTTGGCTATTGATTTGAATTTGCCCGTAGTACCTTTAACGATTGACGGATCTTTTTCTGTGTTGCCTCGTTCGTCATATTTGATAAAACCGGGAAAAATGGTTTTGACTATTCATAAACCCCTATTCCCTGACCCTGTTTCAGGACATGATATTGAAACGCTTATGAAAAAATCATACGAAGCAGTAGAGTCAGCTTTGCCTAAAGAAGAAACATCCTTGTAAAAAAAACTTAATCGAAAGTAAAAAATATCGGTATGGTTTTGTAATAGAGAAATAAATTCGCACCTTTGCAGCGCAATAAAAAATTGTCCTGTGGTGTAACGGTAGCACATCGGATTCTGGTTCCGCTTGTGAGGGTTCGAATCCTTCCAGGACAACATGAATATTTATAACCCGCTTATTATCAATTGAATAATAGGCGGGTTTGTTTTTATTGAAATTGTTGACGATTTTTTTATCTTTTTTATTTGCGAAAGTAAAAAATTGCTATTCTGCTTTCAAGATCTGAAAACAATTATTATAATTTTGCAAGTCAGCCATAATGATGTTGCAGTAAATTTGAGATGAGTAGTTATTGAGCCTTTACAAGTTATCGATAATAAACTAATAGAGTTGTAAACTTCTTATAATATAATTTCTTGAATATGATAAGGGCGATATTTTTAGATGTTGACGGTACGTTGGTAAGTTTTGATACTCATCGTGTGCCTCAGTCGGCAATAGATGCGTTACGGCAAGTCCATAATTCGGGGTGTAAAATTATTATCGCAACAGGACGAGCTGCAAGTGATTTGCATGAAATAGAAGAAGTCCCTTTTGATGCCGTAATAGCCCTTAATGGTTCGGATTGCGTCTTGAGAGACGGTACTTCCGTGTCTAAAAAACAAATTTCTGATAAAGATTTTCAGAAAGCTTATGCTCTTTCTCGACAATTTGGGTTTCCGATAGCCGTTGAAACAGATAACGGGATTTTTGTCAATGAGTTGAACCCTATCGTTATAGAATTGGCGAGATTGGTAGATCATCCTGTTCCGCCGGTCATCGATATAGAAAAGGAGTTTATCGAAGGTAAATGTTGTCAGTTATGTTTTTATTGTGATGAGGAGACAGAAAAAGAAGTTATGGCTCAACTTCCGAACCTTTCCGCTTCCAGGTGGCATCCGATTTTTGCAGATATAAATGTGAAAGGCGTTGATAAAGCATCTGGTATTAGAGAATTTGCTTCTTATTATGATTTTGATATTTCGCATACAATAGCTTTTGGAGATGGGGGAAATGATATTTCAATGCTTCGGGAAGCCGGTATAGGGGTAGCTATGGGTGGGGCTGCCGAGTCTATACGAGCGGTGTCCGACTATGTAACAGACACGGTTGATAATGATGGCATTCGAAATGCGTTAATTCATTTTGGCTTTATTTGAAAAAATCGAGACTTTTTTGTGACATTGTAAAAATATTGAAAAGAGAAGATTAATGTTGTCTGATAGCTTGTTTTTCGATCTTGTTTGGGAGTGTTTATAGAGTTCAGCCTCTTCAAATTTAATATATGGCTTTTGATAGTCGATATTTGTTACGGCTGTCTGTTATCAGTCAAAAAATCATATATTTCTTTTGCATAACGCCTTCCTACCGGTATAGGCCTTGATAATCCTTTTAGCCATATTTCTTGTTTAGAAAATTTTTGTATGCGGTTTGTGGGTATGAGGAATGAACGGTGTACTCTTAAAAAAGTGTTTTGTGGTAACATTTTATGAATGGTTTTGATATTGAGCCGTGATATTACGCTATTACCGTTTATTCTGTGTATTTTACAATAATTTTCTAAAGCCTCGATATAGAAAATATCGGATAGCAATATATTTATGTTGTTATATTCCTGCTTGACAACGATTGTTTCTTGATCGTTCTTATTGTTCCATACCGAAATATTCCGTATGGCTTTTTCAATTGCCCTGTCGAAACGGTCATAAGCTATAGGTTTATGTAGGAAGTCTACTGCATCGAGATTAAAGCCGTCAAGAGCATATTGAGCATGAGCCGTAGTAAATATCAAGCAACAGTTATGAGGCAGCTTTTTTGCAATTTCCAATCCGTTAAGACCGTTCATCTCTATATCGAGAAATACTATATCGGGTTTATCTTTTTTTATTTCTTCTAATCCTATACGAGGCTCACAGAAAGTTTTTAACTCAATGTTCCCTTTCCTTTCGCAAAATTGTTTGATTACCAGTAGTGCGATCGGTTCGTCATCGATAGCTATGCAGTTGATTCGTTTCATGTTCGAGACAATTGTATCGTTAATTTAGTCAAGAACTCCTGTTTATTATTATCTTTTTCGGTAATAAGAGTAAAAAGTCCGGGATAGAGCAATTGCAGACGTTTTCTGCAATTTTCGATGCCGATAGATGATTCACCTTCTTTTTTTTCTTTCATGATAGAGTTGCGAGTCTTGAAAAGTAGAACACCGTCTTCGACTATGATTCGTATAAGTATAGTGCAATCTTCAGAAGACGACGTCCCGTATTTAAAAGCATTTTCGACAAATGTAATCAATATCATAGGAGGGATAAGAACGAGTTCTTCGTCTGTACGGCTTTCAAAAATGACTTTTGTGTGGTGATTTAATCTGAGTTTCTGTAATTCCACATATTGCCGTATATATTCGATTTCGTTATTTATGTCTATTTTTTCTATTGAAGTATTATCGTACATGTATTTAAGAATGTTCGAAAATTTTACAAATGCAGATTCTGTCAGATCTGATTTAGTGATGACCAAACCATAAAGCGTATTGAGCGTATTAAATAGAAAATGCGGATTTATCTGAGCTTTATACATCGCTAACTCGGCTTTGTTTTTTTCTGCTTCAATTTCTTGTTTTTGTAACATTTGGCGGAATAGTTCGAAGGTTACTTCAATGGCTAAACTAAATCCGGATATGATCAAGAAGAAAAACCATATGGTTTGGGCGTGTAAGTGACGGCGAAAATCTATGGGTAATTTAGACCCGAATTTATCGGATATGGGGAAATGTGTTAATAGTTCTGTAATTAGTGTCAATATGATGATCAGGATAATGATATGTAAATATTTTCTTTTTAAAAAGAGCGAGGGAATATTAGCTTTTCTATAAGTAAAATAAAGTAAGTATAAATATAAAACCAAAGTTCCGACAAAAACAGGTTGGGTTTTGATCCATTTGTCAACCGGAACTAATAGGATAATCAATGGCAAGATAACCAAGCAGAAAAGTAAATCGACATAGTGTATTATTTGAGGATACCGTATAAATGTATAATATGCAGTTTCCTTGCCTTTACCTTTGAGATTTTTAAATAGCATCAGGGTATTATAATATATTCGTAAAATATCAAATCTTTATCACAAAGATAAATATTAGATGCTATACCTCAAAAATTACTTATTGTCGTTAATCAACACATTCCTGTCGTTAATCAACACATTTATAATATGTAGCAAAATCCTTTTATTTTTGCCATTACTTGTTTTGTATCTCATTATGTAATGTAATAATTAATCAACTATATCCAATGAAATACCTCATTATTCCTATTTTATCGGGGCTTATACTGCTCTATTCGTGCGGATCTCAGCCTCAGGAACAAACATCTGCTAAGTATAAAACTTTGAATGTTGGATTCAGTAATCAAACGCTTAAGAGAGATTATACCGCTACGCTTCGAGGGCGGCAATATGTGGAGATACGTCCGCAGGTAAGCGGTATAATCACGAAAATTTGTATGAATGAAGGGGATGTCGTACATAGGGGACAAGTTCTTTTTGTTATCGATCAAGTTCCGTATAAAGCTGCGCTTGAGACGGCTATGGCTAATGTGAAGAGTGCCGAATCTAAACTTGCGACAGCAAAACTTACTGCTGAAAGTAAAGAGGAACTGTTTCGGGAGAATGTGGTTTCTGAATTCGATTTGCAAACTGCCCGTAATGCTCTTGCCGAAGCTCAAGCTGCACTTGCTTTGGCTCGTGCCGAGGAGATAAATGCACGTAATAATCTTTCTTATACAGAAGTAAAAAGTCCGGTAGATGGAGTCGCCAGTATGATTCCTTATCGTGTAGGAGCTCTTGTCGATAGTAATATTTCAGAACCGTTAGTCACGGTTTCTGACGATAACGAAGTCTTTGCTTATTTCTCGATGGACGAGAATCAAATTCTGGATCTTGTGCAACAATATGGTTCGTTGCAGAAAACAATGGAGCAAATGCCTGACGTAGAATTGATGCTCAGTAATGGTAAAGTTTATCAATATTCCGGTAAAATTGATGCTATTAGCGGAACCGTTGATAGCGGGACAGGTGCAGTAAGTCTTCGTGCTTCATTTAAAAATCCGGATAAGTTGTTACGCAATGGTGGTAGCGGAAAAGTGATCGTTCCTACTCATCGAGACAGTGTAATTGTTATTCCTCAAACTGCAACTTATGAATTGCAAAATCGCATTTTTGTCTATAAAGTAGTTGACGGTAAGGCGAAGTCTGCACCGATTGAAGTGTTCCGACTGAATAACGGTACGGAATATATTGTTGAGTCGGGACTCGCTCCCGGTGATGTTATTATTGCCGAAGGTGCAGGTCTTGTGCGAGAAGGAACGGTAATCGATTCTCATACTTCCACTAATGAATAATCTGCATTATGAAAATCAGAACATTTATTGACCGGCCTATTTTGTCGGTTGTTATTTCAGTCGTTATTTTGATTGTTGGATTGATAGGACTTTCGCAGCTCCCTATCGAACAATTCCCTGAAATCGCACCTCCTACCGTCAGTGTTTCTGCTACTTATACAGGAGCAAATGCCGAGACTGTGCAAAAGAGTGTCGTTGTTCCTCTTGAGGAGGCATTGAACGGAGTGGAAAATATGATGTATATGACTTCGTCTGCAACCAATACCGGTTCGGCACGAATTACTATTTATTTCCGTCAAGGTACTGATCCCGATATGGCGACAGTCAATGTCCAGAATCGTATTGCAACGGCACAGGGATTATTACCTGCAGAGGTAACGAAGAGCGGTATTACTGTACGTAAGCGTCAGACAAGTAATATCAAAGCATTGGCCCTTTATAGTCCGGATAATTCGTTTGATGAGAGCTTTCTTAATAATTATTTGAAGATTAATATCGAACCGCGTCTTTCTCGTATTGCCGGAGTAGGTGAGGTTAATGTAATGGGAGCGGATTATTCTTTGCGCATTTGGCTTGATCCCGGTAAAATGGCTAAATATAACTTGATGCCGTCGGATATTGCTGCCGTACTTGATGAGCAGAATTTGGAAGCTCCTACCGGAACACTTGGTGCGGAATCTGAAAACACATTCCAATATGTCCTGAAATACCGGGGACGTTATGAAGAAGAAAAAGATTATGAAAATTTGGTAATCCGTTCTTTAGAAAGCGGAGAAGTCCTTCGTTTGAAAGACGTGGCGCGTATAGAATTGGGTTCTAGCTCTTATACCTATATAGGAGAAGTAAACGGACATCCCGGATCTAACTGTATGATTGCACAAACATCCGGGTCGAATGCTAATGAAATTATAGAAGAAATAGACAAAGTAGCAGCAGAAATTTCGAAAACTTTGCCTAAAGGTATGGAGTTGGTGGACTTGATGAGTTCTAAAGATTTTTTGGATGCTTCTATTCAAAATGTGATAAAAACGCTTGTTGAAGCTATTTTACTGGTGATTTTGGTGGTGTATGTGTTTTTGCAAAGCATGCGTTCTACTTTTATTCCGGCAATCTCGATAGTTGTTTCTTTAGTGGGTACATTCGCTTTTTTATATGTGGCAGGTTTTAGCTTGAATATGTTGACCTTGTTTGCATTGGTATTGGTAATCGGTACTGTGGTGGATGATGCTATCGTTGTCGTAGAAGCTGTTCAGGCAAAATTTGATGAAGGGTATAAATCTTCATACCGGGCTACGATCGATGCGATGGGGGGGATCACTTCTGCATTGGTAACGACGACATTTGTCTTTATGGCAGTCTTTATTCCTGTCAGTTTTATGGGAGGAACGACCGGTACGTTCTACACGCAATTCGGTTTGACAATGGCTGTTGCCGTAGCAATCTCTTTGGTCAATGCCTTGACGTTAAGTCCTGCTCTTTGTGCTTTGATTATGACTCCTCACGAAGTTGCAGCCGATGGAAAGAAAATGAGTTTCTCCTCTCGTTTTCATATTGCATTCGACAGTGCTTTTCACCGTTTGGTACAGAAATATAAAACGGGAGTTTTCTTTATGCTGAAACGGAAATGGTTGGCTTTAGTTTTACTGCTGGTAGCTTTTGGCGGCTTGTTTATTTTGATGAAAACGACTAAAACCGGACTTGTTCCGCAGGAAGATATGGGGACTATATTTGTTGATGTGCGAACTTCACCGGGAAATACTTTGGAAGAGACAAAAGTTATTATGGATGAAGTGGATAGACGTATTAGTGATATTCCGCAAATACGAATGTTTTCTAAAGTGACGGGTAACGGAATGATCAGTGGACAAGGATCGTCTAACGGTATGTTTATTGTTCGTCTGAAACAGTGGGATGAGCGTCAGGAAAAAGAGGATGAAATAAATGCCGTTATTGATGAGATATACCGGCGTACAGATGATATATCCTCGGCTCAGATCATGGCTTTTGCCCAACCCATGATTCCGGGATATGGAGTGAGTAGTGGTTTTGAAATTTATGTACAAGATCAAAAAGGCGGTTCTGTAGAAGATTTGCTGAAATACACGAGGCAAATGATTGAGAAACTGAATGCACGACCGGAGATCGGACGTGCAACGACCTCGTTTGATACCAAATTCCCTCAGTATATGGTCGAGGTCGATGCTGCTCGCTGTAAGCGCAACGGAGTATCGCCGTCAGATGTGTTAAGTACCTTATCGGGATATATCGGTGGTAATTATGCCTCGAATATGAACCGTTTTTCAAAACTTTATCGTGTAATGGTGCAGGCATCTCCTGAGTTTCGGTTAGATACAGAAGCGTTGAATAATATGTTCGTTCGTAATTCAGATGGAGAGATGTCCCCTATTAGCCAGTATTTGACATTAACTCGGGTATATGGCTCTGAGACTTTAACCCGTTTTAATCTTTTTTCCGCTATATCCGTCAATGGAGCGCCTGCTACCGGTTATAGTTCCGGACAAGCTATTCAGGCGGTACGTGAAGTAGCCGAAGAAACATTACCTGCCGGTTACGGTTTTGAGTTTGGAGGAATGTCTCGAGAAGAATCTTCAACAGGAAATACGGCTGTGCTGGTGTTTGTCATTTGTGTCGTATTTATTTATTTGATTCTGTGTGCCCTTTACGAAAGTCTGTTTATTCCTTTGGCGGTTATTCTATCAGTACCGTTCGGATTGGCCGGAAGTTTTCTTTTTGCCAAAATGTTCGGTTTGGAAAATAATATCTATTTGCAGACAGGTTTGATCATGCTGATCGGTTTGTTGGCAAAAACAGCTATTTTGTTGACAGAATATGCTTCGGAAAGGCGTCATCAAGGGATGAGTATTACACAAGCTGCCGTGTCTGCGGCAGAAGTGCGTTTGCGACCTATTTTAATGACCTCATTGACGATGATCTTCGGTATGTTGCCGTTAATGTTTGCTTCGGGAGTAGGAGCAAACGGGAATATTTCTATCGGTGTCGGGACAGTCGGCGGTATGTTAATCGGTACTATAGCCTTGTTGTTTATCGTACCGGTTTTGTTTATCGTGTTCCAATATCTGCAAGAGAAAATTATGCCTCAGCGTAAAGTATCGAAATTGGAGGAGGAGAACTAATTGAAAAGAAGATTCGTATGAAAAAAATAATAATATGTATATCCTTGATCATAGGAACGAGCGGATGTTCGATATATCGGAAGTATAAACAACCTGACATGAAAACTGTTACAGACAGTCTTTTTCGTCATACTCAGGAACAAACGGATACAGCTTCGATAGCTGCCCTTTCGTGGAGAGAAATTTTTACAGATTCGCAGTTACAGCAGCTGATCGACACCGGATTAAAGAATAATACCGATTTGAACATTGCCCGATTGAAAGTGAAGGAGGCAGAAGCTTTGCTTATGACTTCTCGACTTTCTTATTTACCTTCGATATCGTTATCACCGCAAGGTACATTGAATAAAGCGGAAAAGTCTAAACTCACTAAAAGCTATAATTTGGCTGTTTCTGCAGATTGGGAAATCGATATCTTCGGTCGTGTGACGAATGCCAAAAGAGAGGCAAAAGCCGTATTAGAACAGAGCGAGGCTTATCGTCAGGCTGTACAGACTCAGTTGGTCGCTACTATTGCTAATAGTTATTATACGTTGTTGATGCTTGATGAGCAGCTTGAAATCAGTAGACGTACTGCTGAAAATTGGAGCGAGAACTTGCGTGTGATGAAGGCGTTGAAAAAGGCCGGACAAACGACTGATATGGCTGTTGCTCAGACCGAGGCGAGTAAACTTTCTGTGGACGCCTCCTTGCTTTCGATAGAACGTCAGATTACAGAGACGGAGAATGCTCTTTGTGCGTTGTTAGGTTCGACTCCGGAAACAATATCCCGTTCGACTTTAAAACAACAAAAATTCCCGGATACACTTTCAGTAGGCATTCCTTTGCAATTATTGCACCGTCGTCCCGATGTGCGTCAAAGCGAGGCCGCTTTAGCTGCTGCGTTTTATGTTACTAATCAAGCACATTCGGCATTTTATCCTTCAATTACATTGAGTGGTTCTGCCGGATGGACAAATGCCGCAGGAGCTGTTATCTCTAATCCCGGGCAGTGGCTATTTTCAGCCATAGGCTCATTAGTACAACCTCTTTTTAACCGGGGGCAGAATATTGCCAATTTAAAGGTTGCCAAAGCTCAGCAAGAAGAAGCATTGCTTTCGTTCAAGCAAAGTCTACTTGATGCAGGTACAGAGGTAAATGATGCTTTGTTACAATGGCAAACGGCACGTAAACGTCATAATCTGAATAAGCAGCAGATTACCTCTTTAGAATCGGCAGTTCGTAGTTCAGAACTGTTGATGCGTTACAGTTCTCAAAATTATCTGGAAGTCCTTACCGCTCGTCAAACTTTGCTGCAGGCCGAGTTGGACGCAGTATCGGATTGTTTTGAAGAGATACAAGGTGTAATTAATCTTTATCATGCTTTGGGAGGAGGTATCGATTGATAGGTTTATATAAGAATAAGTTGGAGTTGTAGTCAGATTTAGAATTTGTCTAAATTTTACTTGGGTCAGGTTTGAGAATTTCTTTCGAGGTTGTTTTTTCAGTTTTTACGAGGAGGATAGCGGGCTATCTGACGAGTGAAAACGGGAAAAAAGACTGGAAGAGAACACGAGAATGACCTGATAATATTTTTTTGTTGGAAAATTTAGATAGGCTCTAAGATTCTGTTTCTCTGAAAAAGAGTTTCTGAAAAAAGTGCATGTGCGATTAAAAATCCGCATGCACTTTTTTGTGCTGTTAGGTCGATAAATCGCTTTTCGATAGATTATGCAAATATGAAATTTGTGAGTACTTTTTTATATTCCGATTAATTTAAATTTCAAGAAAATCACTTGTTTTATCTGTTTTTAATTTCCCATTATAAAGACTAATGTGCTTATTATCTAACTATTATATCTGAGATAAGATGTGCTTTTTAGGGTGTATGGGATTTTATGTTATGAAATGAGAAAAAAAGAGGACGTTATTTTTATTCACAAATAGCGAACAAAGGTTTCGTCTATAA
>NZ_CEWDCG010000005.1:0-38282 GCF_982436375.1 Coprobacter sp.
AGTAATTTGCTGTTTTGTAGCAGGATTGATACCTGTTCTTTCACCTTTTTCATTGATTGAGAACGTTCCGAATCCAATAAGAGCGATCTTTTCGCCTTTAGCCAATTCGTTAGATACTGTAGAAATAAATGCTTCCAATGCTTTCTTCGCATCGGTCTTAGCCAAGCCTGCTTCTTCAGCAATAGCGTTAATTAATTCTGATTTGTTCATAAAGCTGTATTTTAATAGGTTTACTATACGACAAAAGCCGTTTGATAGTCACGCAAATATATTATTTAAAAACAAAATAACAAAGAATAGAAATAAAAAAAGTAAAATAATCCGATTAAAAATATAATCAGGAGCTTTTAGGACACAAAAAACAGGAAATAATCTCTATTTTTGCAGCTTACAAGTAAAATCGATTATAAAAAAATTCTATGTTTCAAGGACGACAAAATTTTTTCAGCGCACTTCCTCCGGTAACTAAGAACCTTATTATCATAAACTTTTTGGTTTGGTTGGCAACAATCGTTTTGCCTAAATTCGGGATTAACTTGGTCGAATATTTAGGGCTACATTATCTCACAGCAAAAGATTTTAATGCCGTGCAATTAGTTACTTACATGTTTATGCACGATCCGGGATCGATAGGACATGTATTTTTCAACATGTTCTCGGTATTCATGTTCGGACGTACTCTTGAAATGGTATGGGGGAGCAAACGTTTCCTCACCTACTACATGATTACAGGATTCGGAGCGGGTCTCGTACAGGAACTTACATGGTACATCAGCCTGCACAATGAAATTGCACAGGCCGTTTCTGCTTATGGCTGGGAACAAACCCGAATGATACTAAACGGAATAATCACTATCGGAGCTTCGGGTGCGGTATTCGGAATTCTTCTGGCATTCGGAATGTTATTTCCCAATCTCCCTCTATATATCATGTTCATTCCTATTCCGATAAAGGCAAAATATTTTGTCATCTTTTACGGTGCAGTGGAACTATTCTTCGGTATCAGCAATTTCAGCGGAGACAATATTGCCCACTTCGCCCACCTTGGAGGAATGTTATTCGGATATATCGTTATAAAATATTGGCGTAAAAAAGGTATTGGAAATGGGCAATATTTTTAAAGATCTGGCAATAAAGTATCATACCGGATCACTTCTTATAAAATTAATATTCATAAATATAGCAGTATTTCTGATCGTACGCCTTACCGGGGTTGTTTTAACCTTGTCCGGTACAGATATCAACCCGCTGCTATCTTATTTACAGCTTCCGTCAAACCTATCAATATTGGCATGGCGTCCGTGGACGCTCGTGTCTTACATGTTTCTGCAATACGACTTGCTGCACATCCTGTTCAATATGCTTTGGCTATATTGGTTCGGACAGCTATTTCTGCACTTCTTCAGTGAAAAACAAATGGGAGGACTTTACATATTGGGAGGACTCTCCGGAGCAGGGCTATATCTGCTGGCATATAATCTGATTCCATGGTTCTCTTCTACTTATGGAGTCTTATTGGGTTCTTCGGCTGCAGTTCTGGCCATTGTCATTGCAACAGCCGTTTATGCTCCCGACTTCAAAATATCATTGCTTTTTTTCGGAGCAGTTTCATTGAAATACATCGCATTAATTACCGTATTATTAGATGCGATCAGCATTACATCCCAAAATGCAGGAGGACACATCGCTCACCTCGGAGGAGCTATGCTCGGATTTATTTTCGCATATCGATGGAAACAAGGAAAAGACATAACAAGATTCATTAATACATTAATCGACAAAATCGTTGTCCTGTTTAAGCCCCGTCCGAAAATTAAAATAAAATACAGACGTCCCGAAAGCGATATGGAATACCGTACTCGTAAGCAAAAAGAGACAGAGGATATCGATGCTATCCTCGATAAAATAAAACGTTCGGGATACAGTGCTCTGACAACCGAAGAAAAGAAAAAACTATTCGATGCAAGCAAAAAATAAAACGTTCAGAATGGGCTGGTTACGTGCTACTTATTTGACTGTAGGATCTTTTATCAATTTTTTGTTTGCCATAGCATTAGTCGCTTCGGCCTATGCATATATTATTCCTCCGGATAAAATGATTTTCGCCTCTTATTTAGGATTGGCGTTTCCCGTATTATTGGCAGCAAACATTATATTTATTTTATTCTGGACTATCCAAAGACATCATTCCGCCTTAATCTCCATCATCGCTTTAATCGCCTGCTGGAACGGTCTATGGAATTATACCCCTATACATATCGAATCGGACGAAGCTGTTACAGAGGGGGAAAAACTGACATTATTGACATACAACGTACATAACTTCGACAACTATACGCCACATACAGATGATTCTCCCAATTCGATTATCTCTTATATACAGAACACAAAAGCCGACATTATTTGCATGCAAGAATTCTCATTCGGTAATTCCAAAAATCAGATTTCTTTAGACCAAATTAATTCTGCCCTCTCGGAATACCCATATAAACATTTTACACCCGGAAATAAGACGCCTTATTCACAATCCGGAATTGCCTGTTACTCGAAATATCCTTTCCAAGAAATAACAGACATAAAATATGACAGTTCTTACAACGGATCATGCATTTATAAAATAAAAATTAACGGACGCATCTTGACTTTGATAAATAATCACCTGGAGTCTAACAAATTCACTTCGAATGACCGGGAACTTTACACATATATGATGAAACATATAGATGATACAGAACTGTTTCCGGAATTTAAAGATCGCTTGATGACAAAAATGGGGGCAGCTTTTCGCAAACGGGCACTACAAGCCGACAGTATAGCACGAATCATCCATAAAACCGACTCAAACATCATTGTATGCGGCGACTTCAATGATACCCCGCAATCTTATGCGTATCGAAAAATCAGAGGGAAACTAAAAGATTCGTACGTTTCTACCGGATTAGGGCCGGGAATTACCTATCATGCCAACGGCTTCTGGTTCAGAATAGATCATATTCTTTACGGAAAAGGACTACAACCCCTTTCTACACATATCGATAAAGTGAAATATTCTGACCATTATCCAGTAAAAGCCATTTTAAAATGGACCGAAATCAATGAATAAAAAACACGTCACACTACCTCTATCACCAATCCCGTAACAACATCTATACATAAAATCATATCGGAACAAATCGCAATAACCGGTTAATTGATAACAAAAACGATTATCGACCTATTTCTTTTCTATTCCGGCTATTTCCCTTTCAGAAGTTGTTCATACGCCTCTTGCATCCCAATAAGTTCAAGGGCTTTTTGATATGAATCATTATACTGGTTCATAATTTTAAAATAAGCAGACATATCGAACAGATCACGAGCGATAAGAGCTTTTAACTGCGCTTTAATCAAAGGTAGAGATTTCTGGAAGTCCTCTTCATTATATTTTATCTTTTCTTTCTCAGCAAGCGACTTAAGATCCTGCAACATCTTTTCATCTACTTCGAATGTCGCAATAAACTTATCCACATTCTTATAATTCGCATTCAGCTCTTTTCTATTACGATCGATATAAGAAGTAACTTCTTGGTTTATTAGACCTTTAGCCGCAATATCCCTGTGATAATCCGTATAACGGGCAGTATCGATAGGGATAAAATAATCCGGCATAATTCCTCCACCCCCATACACGACTCTCTTATTTTTCAATGTATAAAATTTTAAGGAATCCGGGAAATGAATGCTGTCCGCATTTGATAATTCGCCATGATTATAACGGTTAATCAGATCTTCATTATATGCTTTTGCCTCGCCTTTTGTATAAGGTTTCTGAATACTTCGTCCCGACGGAGTATAATAACGGGCTGTCGTAAGACGTATCATAGAACCGTCCGGTAATGGTACGGGACGTTGCACAAGCCCTTTTCCGAATGTCCTGCGACCTACGATTACACCTCTGTCCCAATCTTGGATCGCTCCTGAAACAATCTCAGAAGCAGAAGCAGAACCTTCATCTACAAGCACGACTAATTTCCCGTCAGGAAATAAATGCTTAGAAGATGTTTTCTCCTCCGTACGAGGAGAACGCCTCCCCTCTGTATAAACAATCAAGGCATTATCATCTGCCAACAATAGATCTGCAATTTTTACAGCCGTATTCAAATATCCCCCTCCGTTCCCCTGCAAATCGAGAATCAGATTCTTCATGCCCGCACGACGCAATTTTAACATCGCCTCTACAAACTCCTGTACACTGGTAGCCGAAAAACGGCTTAAACGAATATATCCCGTATGCTTATCGACCATATAAGAAGCATCGATACTATAAACGGGAATTTTATCCCTTGTTATCCTGAACGGAATAGGATCTGGCACATCTTTACGAAGTACTGTAACATCAACTTTCGTTCCCCGCTTACCTCGTAAACGAGTCATAATATCCTTAGTGCTCATTTTTACACCTGCAACAACGGTGTCATTAATCTCGACAATCCTGTCTCCTGCCAAAATACCGACTTTTTCAGAAGGTCCTCCCGCCACAGTCTGTATGACATATAACGTATCGTTTGTCATGGTAAACTGGATGCCGACACCATCGAAATTACCATCTAAAGATGCACTCATATCCTTTACTTCCTGCGGATCGAGATAAGTAGAATGCGGATCAAGTTGTTCCAGCATAGCTCGTATGGCATCTTCTGTCAATTTATCCTCATTAACATCATCTACGTATAGAGTAGAAATCACATAGGCAGCTAAACTAAGCTTTTTAGAAGCATCCGTTTGCCTTTGAGCCTTTGCGCAAACCGAAAAAATCAGAAATAACGCAATGGCATATATAAATCTTTTCATCCTTAAAAATTTCTTATATTTATTTTTATTTTATCTGCTAAGAACGAGCCCATCCGGCAAGAACTCATCTACCGAACGCCCGTATCTTAATAATTCCCGAACAATTGTAGAACTGATATGAGTATGTTCTGGTTCTGTAAATAAAACCAAAGTTTCCACTCCCGATATTTTCCGATTTACATCTGCAATCGTTTTTTCATACTCAAAGTCATTCACCGAGCGAATTCCCCTCAAAATAAAACCAGCATGACACTGACGAGCAAGATCCACAGTCAAGCAATTATAGGAAAGGACTTTCACTCTGGGATTTGACCGAAACAAATCTTCAAGCATACGAACACGTTCATCAACACTGAAGTATTGACTTTTAGCTTCATTGACACCTATGGCAATCACTATTTCATCAAGCATGTTCAATGCCCGTTCGACCAACGACATGTGTCCGATTGTAAACGGGTCAAAAGTTCCCGGAAATATAGCGATCCGCTTATTAAGAGAGGTCTTCATCTGTAACAAGATTTTGAATTATAAAGTTCTGGCGTTCCATCGTATTTTTCCCCATATAAAACTCCAGTAAATCTTTCACGAGGTCTTCTTTTTTCAAAGAAACCTGATCAAGACGCATATCCGGTCCTATAAAATGACGGAACTCATCCGGAGAAATTTCTCCTAATCCTTTAAATCGGGTTATTTCGGCACTGCTTCCAAGTTTCGATATTGCGTTGATTCGTTCCTCTTCCGTATAACAATAATAAGTCTCTTTCTTATTTCTCACCCGAAAAAGAGGCGTTTGTAAAATATAAACATGACCTTTTTTAATCAAATCCGGGAAAAACTGCAAAAAGAATGTTATCAGCAATAACCGTATATGCATGCCGTCGACATCGGCATCTGTTGCTATTATAATTTTATTATACCGAAGACCGTCCATGCCGTCCTCTACATTCAATGCCGCCTGCAATAAATTGAATTCTTCATTTTCATATACGACTTTACGCGTCAAACCGTACGAATTCAACGGCTTCCCACGTAAACTGAATACAGCCTGAGTCTCGACATTCCGGCTTTTAGTTATAGATCCCGTAGCCGAATCTCCCTCTGTAATAAAGATGCTCGACTGATCGACATTGTCTCCTTTCGTATCATTATAATGTACCCGACAATCCCGAAGTTTCTTGTTGTGAAGATTCGATTTTTTGGCACGTTCTCTTGCCAGCTTTGTGACTCCGGCTATTGCTTTTCTTTCTTTTTCCGACTCCAATATCTTCTTTAGCAAAGCATCTGCCGTTTCTGCATTCTTATGTAAATAATTATCAAGTTCTTTTTTCAAGAAATCACCGATAAACTTACTTACCGAAGGACCTTCAGGGCCTATATCCCGCGAGCCCAGTTTCGTCTTAGTCTGAGATTCGAAAACCGGTTCTTCCACTTTAATGCTTACCGCCGCTACGATCCCGTTACGAATATCGGAATAATCGAAATTCTTATTATAAAATTCTTTTATCGTACGGGAAGCCGCTTCACGAAAAGCAGTCAAATGCGTTCCGCCTTGTGTCGTATGCTGACCGTTAACAAAAGAATAATATTCCTCCCCGTACTGATTGATATGCGTAATCACGACTTCTATATCATCACCTTTCAGGTGAATGATCGGATAAAGAGGTTCTGCCGTCATTTTTTCATTCAACAAATCGACAAGACCGTTTTTTGAATGGAAGCGGCGTCCGTTAAACAAAATTGTCAGACCGGAATTAAGATAAACATAATTCTTCAACAATGACTCGATAAAATCATCTTTGTACTTATATCCCTTGAATATCGTTTCATCAGGGACAAAACGCACTAATGTTCCATTCTCTTCAGAAGTCGGTTCTTCCGGAAAATCGGTTACGACATTACCCTGATTATACAACAAAGATTTACATCTTCCGTCCCGGTAAGAACAAATATAAAATTCTGTGGACAATGCATTTACAGCCTTTATACCTACCCCGTTTAACCCTACGGATTTTTTAAAAGCTTTAGAATCATACTTAGCACCGGTATTCATTTTAGAAGAAACATCCTTTACTTTATCTAAAGGTATCCCGCGGCCATGATCCCGTACAGTCACAGAAACTTCGTCTATATCGATGACGATCTGCTTACCGTACCCCATCATGTATTCATCTATTGCGTTATCAAGCACCTCTTTAAGAAGCACATAAATACCATCGTCGGCGTGAGTTCCATCCCCCAACTTCCCGATATACATACCGGGACGACGACGAATATGCTCCTTCCAATCAAGTGTCCGTATTGTATCCGAACCATATTCCAGTCCGGCGGTGGATATTATATTCTCTTCCATATTACAACTGCTGTTTCTCCAATTAAATTTCGTATTATACAAAGATAATGCGAAATAATGAATTATCCGAAATATCCGAAGCACAAATCGATCCGGTGATTTTCAGAAATTTATATTCTATAAAGAGCCGATCTCAACATTGATCCATTGCCCTCCTGAGAGCTGACGCACATGTGTAAAACCTTCAGAAAGCATCTCTTTTAAAGCATCAAACCGTCCGTCATTAACTAAGGACGGATGATGTGTGTCTGCATTGACAACCACCGGTATATGTAAATTATGAATTAGCCCGAAATGTTCCCGATTCGGGAAAAACAGTCGTTTACTACGCCAAGCTTTCGTATTTATTTCTATCATACACTCTTTTTGAGCGATAAATTCAAAATACTCGTGTATAAGACTTTTATACCAATGTTCCCGGGTAATACCGGGTAAAAAAGACGATGCATTCATAGATACCTTATCAGCATGCCCTACAAAATCGAAACCTCCGGTATCGATCATCTGCATCATAGTATCAAAATATTTTTCTACCAATTTGCGGATATTTCCGTCGAAATAACGAAATACGGTTTCTTTAAACTGCTTTGGAGCCGTATCGATATCGACATACCCTTCTTCGGTCTTCAAAAAATGAACAGAACCTATTCGGTAATCCAGCGGCAATTCTTGAAAAAAAGGAGACGACGGATTATATTCTGCCCCCAAATAGTCAATCTCAAGACCGCAATAAATCTCAATACGACCCTCATATTTCTTTTTTATGAAATGTACCTCATCCAGATAAGCAGGAAGATCGCTCCGATTCATATTCCAACAAGTATCAAAAGGAATCGGTGAATGAGAAGATACACCATAAGAAGAAAAACCTTGCCGGATAGCTTCTTTTACAAAATCCTCGATCGAAGCCGATCCATCGCAATACAAACTATGAGTATGATAATTAGTGAGATTATCCATAACAAAATACTTAACCACGAATATCGAAAAAACCTATTTCGTTTTAATTAAAGCAAAATCAACCTGTTTTTTCTCCATATCTACTCGGGCAATCTGTATACGGATAGGATCGCCTAAACGATAAACCCTGTGAGACGAACGCCCGGTAACACAATAATTCTTCTCATCGAATTCATAATAATCATCATCCAGATCACGTATAGGAACAAGCCCTTCACATTTATTTTCATTGATTTCGACATAAAGTCCCCATTCCGTTACTCCAGAAATAACTCCATCATATTCTTGCCCTAAACGTTCGCTAAGGAATTCTGCCTGCTTATACTTTATAGACGCCCGTTCGGCATTAGCTGCAACCAACTCCATTTCTGAAGAATGTTTACAAGCAGACTCCAAATTCTTTGCATTCACACTTCTCCCGCCAGCCATATATTTCTCTAATAAACGGTGAACCATCATATCGGGATAACGTCGTATCGGAGATGTAAAATGCGTATAATAATCAAAAGCCAAGCCATAATGCCCGATATTTTTCGTTGAATATGTAGCCTTCGCCATTGTTCGAATAGCCACCGTCTCTATTAGGTTCTCCTCCGGCTTATTTTGAATATTATCCAATAATGAATTTATCGAACGGGAAATCTGTCCTTTTGTTCCTTCGGTACGAAGCGTATAACCGAACCTACGAATAAACGTCGCCATTGTATTCATCTTCTCCGGATCAGGTAAATCATGAACACGATAAACGAAAGCTTTCGCAGTACGGTTTCCGTCTACTTTACCGACAGATTCGGCTACCGTACGATTTGCCAGCAGCATAAACTCTTCCACAAGCTTATTGGCCTCTTTCGAAACTTTAAAATATACACTCAATGGTCGTCCGTTCTCATCTATCTCAAATTTTACTTCATGACGGTCAAAATTGATTGACCCTTCGGAAAAACGTCTTTCTCTTAGTTTTTGCGCCAGATCATTTAATTTAAGAATCTCAGAACTATAATCACCTCTTCCGCTTTCGATGATTTCCTGAGCCTCTTCATAAGTAAAACGGCGATCTGAGCGAATAACCGTACGAGTAATATGCGAATGCTGAACTTCCGATTTTTCATTTAATTCAAAAATTGCCGAGAAGCATAATTTGTCCTCATCCGGTCGTAATGAACATATCTGGTTACATAAACGCTCCGGCAACATCGGAATAGTACGGTCTACCAAATAAACCGATGTCGCCCTTTTATAAGCCTCTTTATCTATTACACTCCCCGGAGTTACGTAGTGCGTCACATCGGCGATATGCACACCGACTTCCCAATTTCCATTATCTAACTGACGAATAGAAAGAGCATCGTCAAAATCCTTAGCATCACGCGGGTCTATCGTAAAAGTCGTTATGCCTCTGAAATCCTCCCGGTCTTTTAAATCCTCTTCGGTAAGGATATCGCTAATCTTATCTGCCGCTTTCTCAACATTTTTCGGATATGTATAAGGCAATCCGAATTCTGCCAATATCGCATGCATCTCGGTATCATTATTCCCGGCTTTCCCCAAAACGACGATCACCTCGCCATAAGGATTTTTAGCGCTTTCCGGCCATTCGGTAATTGAGACAAGGGCCTTTTCTCCGGTCTTACCGCCTTTCAATTTATCTAACGGAATAAATATATCATTCCCTAAAGAACGGTTTTCTGTCAAAAGAAATGCATATTGGGATTTCACATCTAACGTCCCGACAAAAGTTTGAGGAACACGTTCTGTAATTTCTACAATTTCAGCTTCCGTATCGCCACCCTTTCTGCGTTTGCGACAAACAATGTAATTCACCTTATCTCCAGACATCGCCCTCAAAGATTTTTCATCCGATACCAATATAGGATCACCGCCGTCATTCGGAATAACATGATTCTTTCCGTTACTTCTACGCTCAAAAACCCCTTCCCGAATTTTTTGGCTTACGTCATACTTATACCGTCCCGGATCTACCTCTGTCAAATAGAGCTCTGCCGCCAATTCTGCAAGGATTTGGGAGATCATTATTTTCTGAGGATCATTTTTAGCATTAACCGCTCGGGATACTTGTTTATAATTATACGGATGACCGGGATTCTCATTAAAAAAATCACAAATCAACTGTCTCATTTTTTCTTTTTTTATCCGGGGGACATCCTTTATTTTTTTTCTTTTCGACATATTCAAACAATTCTAAATACCAACAATAAATACAGAACGATTAACTTCACAGTTAACCAACTACAAAGTAAATAATATTTTTAAGAATACAGAGCATTTGCCCCATCTTAAACTTACCTCAAAAATAAAATAAATGGATGAAAGCTATTCAAACAAAAATCCCAATAAACCGAACAAAAGACTATTCCTTAAAAATCCATCATTTCACCCTCATAATCCATGCCGTTATTATCCGGACGTTTACCCGGCTTAGGTTTATTGTTTCCATTCTTTCCGAACATGTATGTCAATGTCAGATTCACGCTACGTCCGCCCCAACGGGAATGGCTCTCTTGATAGAAATTATCTCCCCACGAAATATTCTTCCGCCCCCGCGAATCCAATAAATCCCTACCGGATAATGCAATAGAGAATTTTCGAGAAAAAAAGCTCTTGCGAATACCGGCATCCAAAGAATAATTCGGACGACGCTCACCTTGTGCAATAAGCTGTTTCGCGTTATAATTTCCCGTAACCTGCGCCGAGAAATTCTTGGGAAGTATCAAATTGGCCATAATACGGGCATTCCACGTAAAATTATTCTCACCATCATAATGCATAGTAGAAGCAACTCCCGAATTATCGACATAAGTATAATCAAAGTCGTTAAGCTGTTGATAATACATATTTACCGTAGTAGTTAAATTCAGATATTTAAATAACCGGTTCTTAGCCACCAATTCCAATCCCGCATTCTGCATCTTGGTCACATTCTCATAAGTAGAATACATAACCGGTTCCTCAAAATAACGCACTTGTTGTATTACATCATTCGTTTTACGATAATAAAGTGAAGCCGATAAAGTATGCGCATCCCAGTTTTTTATATAATTCAATTCTATGGCATGAGCAAATTCCGGATTCAAATTAGGATTCCCATAAGAAATACTGGTAGAGTCGGTAACATTTCTGAATGCGTTTATTTGTCTTCCCCTCGGTCTGTTGACCCGGCTGGTATAATTGACCTGAAGTTCATTTCCTTTCGGTAAACTATAAGACAAAAACAGACTCGGATACAAATGCCAATATTCCCGGGTTCGGTCCGGGGCCTGCGCATTCCACGGCCGGCTCTCGGTTTTATAGCGCATATATTCGCCTCTCAACCCCGCCTGAAAACTGAAATTATCGATTTTACCCGAAAATGTACCATAAAGAGCTTGTATATTTTCTTTATAGGTAAAATCATTATTTAAGGCTTCCTGCGGTTTTAGATTTTCCATATCCGGACCTTCTAATGTATAAACATCGTCTCCTCTGGAATTGATATTCCCCTTATAACCGGCCTCAATCTTAAAACGATCCGATATTTGGTTACTATAATCAGCCTGAAATTCCCACCGTTGGTGCGAATTATTTTCATCCTGTTTTTGGGCAGATTTTAGCCACACGTCTTTTACTAAACTGTTTTGTGTAAAATCGTTTGTCTCATTCCAATTCATCTGGAAATAATTAGCATATAATCTCAAATCATGATTCTTACCGAACAAATGTGTATAATCCAATGTCACTCCCCAATCGTTATGAGTTCCGTCTTCATCCGACCACCGCTCCCGGGTCAATGCACCCAAACCGTCTCTCGACGTAAGGGTTGTACGACTGTCTCCACCACCGAACATGCCCATAAAGGACAACCCTATATCATCCTTTCGAGTAACATGATATGTTGCTCCTCCTCGCAGAAAAACCCCGATACGATCCATATCTCCTTTATTTTTCTGGTTAAGAATCGTCGTATCGTTTCCTTGCCATGATTCTCGATAAGTATCGCTGCTGTTGTTAAATTGCATATACCGGATACCGATATTGGCATATGCATCGACCTTTGAAGAATTATAATTTATATTTCCCGATCCATTTACTCCTCCAAAAGTATTTGCACCGACCGATACACTCCCGTAATAACCGGCTTTTCGGTCCTTTTTCAAGACCAGATTTATAATCCCTGCAGACCCTTCCGGACTATATTTAGAAGACGGATTAGTAATAACTTCTATACTTTCTATACTTCCGGCTGGCATCTGTTCCAATATTTGAGCCCGGTTGTCGGCCGTTAATCCCGAAGGTTTGCCATTGATCCAAACTTCTACATTCGAATTATTCCGAAGAGAAATATTTCCTTCGTTATCGACATCGACAGAAGGTATATTCTGCAACGCTTCAGAAGCAGAACCTCCTGCAGCAGAGATATTCTGATCTACGTCAAAAACCTTTTTATCTACCTCAAAGCGCATCTGAGATTTCTGTCCGATCACTTCCACTGCTTTTAAGGATTTAGCATCAGTCGACAATTGTAAAGTTTTCAAATCTACAATCGGAGTTTTCGAAGTCACAAATACAGGAAATTCCAAAGTTTTATACCCGACAAAACTAATCCGGAGAGTATAAGATCCTTTCTTGACATTCGGTATCGAAAATGCACCCTTTTCATCGGTTGTCACCGTTTTCATAGGTGTCTTAGAAGACTTATTAAATAACGATACGGTAGCAAAATCAATAATCTGCTTCGTTTCATTATCGATAAGACGGCCTTTTATCGTAGCGGCTGAAAGAGTTGCAATCGTCACCCAGACGAAAACAACTGATAATAAATATTTTTTCATTGAGGATGTTTCTATTTTTTTATTTACGCTTTATAAGACTATCTCTTACAAAAATAGTTTAATCGAGACGTTCCTTGTTTTCTATATTCTTAACAAATTATATCATCTCTATTCTTAGTTCCTGTTTAAATTTCCTAATAAAATACTATCAGGTCATTTTTACGTTTTCTTTCGGTCTCTTTTCTCATTCTCACTCGTCAGATAGCCCGCCACCTTCCTCGTAAAACAACAAAAACATCTTCGAAAGAAACTTTCAAAACTGACTCGAATAAAATTTAAACGGGCTCTTACAAAAAAACAGTCTGCATAAGATCAGAACTCATGCAGACCGTCAATATGTTATTTACTACTTGCAATAATTAAGCATCGATATTCGCATAAGTGGCATGCGCTTCGATAAATTCACGACGAGGACCGACTTCCTCTCCCATCAACATTGAAAATACCCGATCTGCTTCTGCCGCATTATCGATTGTTACTTGACGTAATGTACGATGTGCCGGATCCATAGTCGTCTCCCATAGTTGATGAGAATTCATCTCTCCCAAACCTTTATAGCGTTGCGTATAAATTTGGTTAACATCCCCATTCGCATATTTCAGGGCAAACTGCGTACGTTGTTGCTCTGTCCAGCAATATTCTTCTATTTTGCCCTTTCTACATAAATACAGCGGCGGAGTCGCAATATAGAGATAACCGTTCTCTATCAAAGGACGCATATGACGGAAAAAGAAAGTCATGATCAATGTCGCAATATGGCTACCGTCCACATCGGCATCGGTCATAATAATGATCTTATGATAACGCAATTTTGAAATATTAGCTTCCTTCGTATCGTCTTCCGTACCGATAGTAACTCCTAAAGCTGTATATATATTACGGATTTCCTGACTTTCGAGCACTTTATGATGCATCGCTTTTTCAACATTCAATATCTTACCGCGCAAAGGCAATATTGCCTGAAAGGCACGATCCCGCCCCTGTTTTGCCGTTCCTCCTGCAGAATCTCCTTCGACAAGGAATATCTCACAAACTTCAGGATTACGCTGAGAACAATCTGCCAATTTACCGGGAAGACCTCCACCCGAAAGAGGAGATTTACGTTGCACCATTTCCCGGGCATGACGTGCGGCATGACGTGCAGTCGCCGCCAATATGACCTTCTCTACTATTGCTTTAGCCTGTTTCGGATTCTCCTCCAAGAAATTCCGGAGAGCTTCGCTGACAGCGACATCGACAGCTCCGATAACCTCGTTATTTCCTAATTTTGTCTTGGTTTGTCCTTCAAATTGAGGCTCCATGACTTTCACGGAAATAACTGCCGTAAGACCTTCTCGGAAGTCATCGCTACTGATCTCCACTTTTACCTTCTCGAGCATTTTAGAATCTTCAGCATATTTTTTCAGCGTACGTGTCAGCCCCCTACGAAAGCCGGCAACGTGTGTCCCGCCTTCGATTGTATTGATATTATTTACGTATGAGAACAAGTTCTCATTATAAGACGTATTGTAAGTCATTGCAACCTCTACCGGAACACCTTGGCGCTCAGTAGAAATATGAATAATATCTTCAAAAAGATGCTCCTTCGTGCTATCTATATAACGGACAAATTCTTTCAGCCCCTCTACCGAGAAAAATTCTTCTCGACGGAACTCTCCGTTTTCAAGTACTTCACGTTTATCGGTAAGAGACAAATAAATTCCGGCATTAAGGTATCCCAAATCACGCAGACGAGAAGCCAAAATATCAAATTTATAAACTACATCCGTAAATATATCCGCATCCGGCCTGAATGTTATTATCGTTCCGGTCTCTTCGGTAGTCCCGATAACCTCTACATCATGCAAAGGTTTTCCGCACGAAAACTCTTGCATATATATTTTCCCGTTACGCTTTACCTCCGCACGCAAATAAGTCGACAGAGCATTTACACACGATACGCCGACCCCATGTAAACCTCCGGAAACCTTATAAGAACCTTTATCGAACTTACCTCCTGCGTGCAATACGGTCAACACGACTTCCAATGCAGATTTATGTTCTTTTTCATGCATATCTACCGGAATACCACGACCGTTATCTATCACGGTAATAGAATTATCTTCATTGATAATAACATCGATATGATTGGCATACCCGGCAAGCGCTTCGTCAATAGAGTTATCTACTACCTCATACACCAAATGATGCAACCCTTTTATCCCAATATCTCCAATATACATAGCAGGGCGCTTCCTTACGGCTTCAAGGCCTTCCAGCACCTGAATACTATCCGCAGAATACGCAGCGCTATCAAGATTTAATTCCTCTGACATATTGATTTTATATGTTTATTTATACTCGTTTTTATTTTTCGACATCTTTTTCAGACAAAATTCGAAAGCAAACAAAGTTACTAAAAATACCTGATAGAAGAAAATTTACTATTGGTTTTTTATATAAAGACAAATATCTATCAAAGAGAAGCTTGAGAAACAATCCTATTCCTTATAAATTCGAGCAAATTCATACAAAATAATCCTATAATCATAATCTCCTTAGAACAGATTGCCGTCACCGCCATACAACAAAAAAAACCGAATACAATATGTATTCGGTAAACTTTCGGTAGCCCATAGGGGAATCGAACCCCTCTTTCAAGAATGAAAATCTTGCGTCCTAGCCGATAGACGAATGGGCCATTAGGTTTAAAAAAGCCGGGCTTATTGAGAGTCCGGCTTTATACTTGTAAAAGTAATTACCTTCTGCTTATGCTAGCGCATTAACGTGCTTAGCCAACTTAGATTTCAGATTACCGGCCTTGTTCTTGTGGATAACGTTCTTTTTTGCAAGCTTATCCAACATAGAGCATACCTTAGGGAACAAAGCTTGTGCCTCATTCTTGTCTTCAGTAGCGCGCAAAACTTTCATAGCGTTTCTAGCTGTCTTTGCGTAATATCTGTTACGCAAACGTCTTGCGTTTGTCTGTCTGATTCTCTTGATTGATGACTTATGATTTGCCATTTCTCGATCTTCTCTTTATTGTTTTTTAATCCTGTTTATTGTAGCCCATAGGGGAATCGAACCCCTCTTTCAAGAATGAAAATCTTGCGTCCTAGCCGATAGACGAATGGGCCATTATCTAAAAACCTTTCGCTTAAACAAATAAGGTTTTCTCAAATGCGAGTGCAAATATAGAGCTGTTTTTTGAATTGACAAAATATTTGACAAAAAATATCGCTCAAAATGTCACTTTTAGCCTTTTTAAGTAACCGTTTCGGCACCTTTTTATGAATATAGAGGATCATCAGAAGATGTTTTCTTAGCTTTTTGACGTTCCATCTCACTTAAATGCAGATCAAGAGCACGGACCGAAATAACAATCTCTCCGATAGAAATTCCCAATGAACAGATCAAACATAACAATGATATAGCGAAAACTCCCACAGCAGAAGTCTGAAATCCGATATAAATCAGAAACATACACAAAACACTTAATAAAAGGCTTACAATTCCCAAAATCTGCATTGTACGGATTAAAGACAAACGTTTACGTAAATTATCTATTTGAGCAGCCGTAATCCGTGTAGGATGCAAATCATAATCTCCTTTTAAAGTACGAACAACCTGAGCATATGAAAGAAAACGGTTTGTATAAGCCAGCATAATCAACGAAACTGCTGAAAACAACAATGAAGGAGTAGTCAAAGTAAGTTCTTCCATAATATTTTTACAATCATTATCAATGCTTTTATGCAAGAATACGCTATTTTTGTGTAAATACAAAATTCCGGAACTGAAAATATGCTGGAAAAAACATTAGGTATCGTATTACACACAGTTGCATACAACGATAAAAATCACATCGCACATCTCTATACAGAGAAATACGGAAGAATGTCGTATGCCATTCCCCAAACACAAGGACGAAAAAGCAAGTCGCAAAGACCGCTATTCACACCTTTCTCAATATTAGACATAGAGTCTGACTATAAACCCGGACGCGATATACAAAAGATCAAAGAAGTAAGACCTGCAGAGATTCTACAACAAATTCATTATGACCCGGTTAAAAACTCTATCGCATTATTTCTATCCGAATTTTTATCCCGTACAATTCGAGAACCTGAAGCAAATCCCGTTTTTTTCGAATTTCTACATCAATCGATCAAATTTCTTGATATCATCGAAGACGGGAAAGCGAATTTCCATCTTTGTTTTTTAATTAGAATATCCGGATTTTTAGGATTTTATCCGAATATTGAAAATTATCGTCCCGGAGATTACTTTGACCTTTTAAACGGGATCTCCACTTCTGCACATCCGGGACATGCCTATGTCCTCTCTCCCGATGAAACATTCGGTTTTACGACACTCATGAGAATGAATTACTACAATCTGCACCTATTCCGTTTTTCCAGACAAGAAAGAATACAAATACTCGAACATATTATCGAATATTTCAAATTACATCATGCCGGATTCACACAACTCAAATCTCTTGACGTACTCAAAACATTATTCGACTAATTACACTACACATTTGGCAAAAAGCAGAAATAATTATACTTTTGTAGCCGCTAATGCCTTTGTAGTTCAATGGATAGAACAAAAGTTTCCTAAACTTTAGATCCGGGTTCGATTCCCGGCGGAGGTACAAAATCGGATACGGCTTTCATCTTCAGAAAGTTATATCCGATTTTTTTTTAGAAAATATCATAAAAACAGACAGGGATTCTGAAAATTCAGAATCCCTGTCTGTTTTTATCTAAACTCAAAATCCTTATTTCGCAGCCTCTGCAAGTTGAGCTTTTTTCTGTTTTCTTCCCATAATCTCGTATGCCACTGGAACAGCAACAAACAGAGTCGAGAAAGTACCGACTATAACTCCCAGCAACATAGCGAATGTAAAGCTCCGAATCGTATCACCACCCAAAATAAATATACAAAGTAATACGATTGCTGTACTTAACGATGTACTGATAGTACGAGCTAAAGTACTATTCAAAGCCTCATTAATCACAAGATATCTATCCCGTTTCGGATAAAGACCGATCACCTCTCTCACACGGTCAAATACTACCACTTTATCATTTACCGAATATCCGATCACTGTCAAGATAGCAGCAATAAATGACTGGTCTATCTCCATAGAGAACGGCAATAAACCGTAGAATAACGAATAGAATGAGATAATAATTACGGTATCGAATGCCAAAGAAACCAACGTTCCGGCACTGAAAGAAATATCTCGGAATCGAAGCAATATGTAAAGTGCAATAGCGATCAATGAAAGTATCACAGCCCATATAGCACCGATCGTTATATCTTCTGCAATACTCGGGCCTACTTTCTGAATACTCATTATATTATCCGATTTAAACTGATCCAGAGTCTTACCTCCCAACATGCTCTTCAATCCGTCATATAACTTCATTTCTATTTCTTTATCGATTGCATCGTCATTCTCTGCAATACGATAGTTGGTAGAAACACGAACTTGATTTTCGCCACCGATAGTAATTACCGACAAAGAACTGCCTTCAAAATACGGTTTCAACAAATTAGCGATTTCTTGAGTATTTACAGGTTCTTGGAAACGTACCACATAGTTACGGCCTCCGGAGAAATCAATACCCTTGCTAAGACCTTTTATACCAAAAGAGATAACTCCGATAACAACCAATACGGCACATACGATATAACCGGTTTTCCGAGCTCCGAGGAAATTAATTTTCGGATGTGTCAACCAATTCTTTGTAAGAGATGTCGTAAAAGTAAGGTGTTTGAACCAATTCTTTTCCAATCCGCGTTCATAGATCAAACGAGTCAGGAACACAGCGGTAAAGAATGACATGGCAATACCGATCATCAAAGTCGTGGCAAAACCTTTAATAGGTCCTGTCCCGAAGAAGAACAGAATCAAACCGGTAATCAAAGAGGTCAAGTTTGAGTCGAAAATTGCGGAAAACGCATTCTTATAACCGTCGGTAATCGCATTTTTAAGGTTCTTACCCAAACGAAGTTCCTCTTTTGCACGCTCATAAATCAGCACATTGGCATCTACCGCAATACCCAAAGACAACACCAAACCGGCGATACCCGAAAGCGTAAGCACGGCTTGGAAAGAAGCAAGGATACCCATAGTGAAAAACATATTGAGTACCAAACCGAGATTAGCAACCAATCCGGGAGTCACGCCATACATGCTGATCATATAGACCATCAGCAGAACCAAGGCAAAAATGAACGATATAATACCACTCTGAATTGCCTCTTGACCCAATGACGGACCGATAATGTCTTCTTGTACAATTTTTACACTTGCCGCCATTTTTCCGGATTTCAACACATTCGCAAGGTCTTTTGCCTCTTCCGGAGTAAAGTTCCCCGAAATTTGAGAATTTCCTCCTGAGATTTCAGTATTCACTACCGGGAATGAATATACTTGATCATCCAAAACAATCGCTACACAACGCCCAATATTTTCGCGGGTCAACTGTTCCCATATCTTAGAACCTTCTGCATTCATAGACATACTTACTACTGCAGAATTTGTCATCCGGTCAAAATCTTCGCGAGCATCGGTAATCACATCACCTTCCAGAGGAGGACGACCTCCGTTTGTCGCTTTCAACGCAACTAACTGAAAGTATTGTTCTTTCTCGTCAATAGGCTTCACTGTCCACTTAAATACGATATTAGCAGGCAAAAGTTCACGAACCTGACGCATTGCCAAATATTTATTTACGGCAGCCGTGTCATTTATGTGGGCAATACCTACAGCCGGACCATTTCCGATAGCCCCTTCCTGAGAGACATTGGGATTAAGACGAGCAAACAACGGATTTTGCTTTTTCCACGCATTGACATTTTGTTGCTCGTCGCTCTTGTTCATATCTTTTATCTTCTGAGTCAGACTATCCTTCAATGAAGTCGTTGACGTTACGGCAGTAGAATCCTGCGACTCGACAACAGTAGAATCCGTCTTAGAAGAAGTATCTTCCGACTGATTTTCCAAACGGGCAAGCAACTCGTTCGCACTTGCCAATTTATTGAAAAACTCATTCAGATTATAAGTTTCCCAAAATTCAAGGTTAGCGCTTCCTTGAAGAAGTTTACGGACACGTTCCGGTTCTTTCACACCCGGAAGCTCTACCAAAATACGGCCGTCCTTTTCAAGACGCTGAATATTAGGAGCAACAACCCCGAAACGGTCAATACGTGTACGGAGCACATTGAACGAGTTATCTATCGCACTGTTCAACTCTTCCCGTAAAACAGCTACAACTTCATCATTCGTCGCATTGGGCGTAATCTTATCTTTCAATTGATAAGTACTGAAAATAGCAGCCAATCGGATATTAGGATCTAGCTTTTTGTATTCATTTACAAAAGCAGATAAGAAATCTTTATTATCTGCCTGGTTGGCAGTAGCGTTTGCCAGTGCTTTATTAAAATTAACATCCGTGTTGTTATTTGACAATGACCTCAACACATCAGCCACAGAGATTTGCAACGTTACGTTCATACCTCCTTTTAGGTCTAACCCCAGACCGATCTCCATCTCACGGCACTGCTTAAAAGTATAATACCCTAAATATACCTTTTCAGTCGCAATAGAATCGATATATTGCTTATACTTCATTGCATCTCCGTTAGCATACTCTTCGGCCTTTTTCGTATAATGCCGTGTTACAAATGAAAAAGATATGTAAAAGAGACATACCAACGTGAGTAATACCGCAAAAACTCTTATAAAACCTTTGTTTTGCATGTGATAATTACTTTATGATTTTTAGATTAATTGATTTTTCCTGTTTTTAATAAGGTGCAAATATATGTTTTTTTTCTATTCCGATAACAAAATGTTTAATTAATTTGCGCTCAACACCGTTAATATCTGTCATATCGAAGAAAAAACAATCGAAGAATCATTCTTTTTTGTATCTTTACCCCTTTAAAATAAAGCTATACAGATGATGCCGGACAGAACGAAATGGCTACTATATGCAAGAAATTTTATATTGACCGCTTTTGCTGCGGCATTTATACTCTCATGTGCCAACATTGCACGACCTACCGGAGGTCCGATAGACACAACCCCTCCCGTTTTTGTCAAAAGCAACCCGAAACCCAATCAACTCAATTTCAATAAAAACAAAATAGAAATCGAATTTGACGAAATAATACAAGTGGACAAACCGACCGAAAAAGTCATTGTCTCTCCGGCACAAAAAAACATGCCGCAAATACAGACATCGGGGCGCAAAGTTATCGTAGAGTTACAAGATTCGCTGATACCGAACACCACCTATACAATCGATTTCTCAGATGCCATATCCGACAATAATGAAAGAAATCCGCTATATAACTTCAGTTTTTCTTTTGCAACAGGAAACTCGATAGACACGTTGCAAATAGGAGGTATATTATTGAATGCCGAAAATTTAGAACCGGTAACAGGGATGCTTGTCGGCTTACATTCAAACTTGAACGATTCTGCATTCACCAAAACCCCGATGCAAAGAATCGCCAAATCCGATGCATACGGACGATTCTCCATAAAAAACATCGGAGCGGGTACATATCGTATATACGGACTGAACGATGCAAACCGGGATTACAAATTCGATAATCCATCCGAAGATATTGCGTTCATGGATAGTACCGTGACACCAACGGTAGAGATGGTAATGCATGCAGATACGATATGGGCAGACAGTACGACAATCGACACAATAAAGATGGTGGCTCTCCCCCATTTTTACCCCAACGATATCATCCTAAAAGTCTTTAACGAACAATTCAAATCACGTTATTTAGAGAAGTTCGAACGAACAAACAGGAACAGATTTTCTCTCATTTTTTCAGCACCCGACGACTCGCTTCCGGTATTGACTCCTCTGAATTTTCAACAAGAAGATTGGGCTATTGTCGAGAAAAACCAAACAAATGACACACTTCTATACTGGATTAAAGATTCGCTCATTTATAACATGGACACTTTACTATTCACGGCAGATTATAAAAGGACCGATTCTTTACGACAACTCACCCCGTTTAAAGACACCTTAAACTTAGTATTTCGAGAAAGAAAAAAACCTGTTCGAAAAAGCAAAAAAGATAAAAAAGATGAAGATCAAGCACCGGAAATCGAGTTTATGAAAATATCCCCGCAATTTTCCTCTATCGTAAACATATATGATAAGCTTAACTTTGCATTCGACCAACCGGTCGACTCCATAAAAGAAGAAAGTCTCAAATTAGAGATAAAAGTCGATACGGTCTGGACTCCCGTAAACGACTATACATTTTTCCAAGATAGTTTGAAGCACAGAATATTTTCACTAAAAACCAAATGGAAACCAGGAGGCGAATACAGGGTATCACTTGACTCTCTTGCATCTGTCAGTATCTACGGAAATCCGAGTAACAGACTTTCCCAATCATTCAAAGTAAAAACGGTCGAAGAATATTCCAACTTTTATATAGAAACTTTGGGAATAAAAGATTCGGCATTCGTCGAACTGTTAAACTCAAGCGACCAGCCGGTACGCAAATCACCGGTCAAAGACGGAGGTGCAGAATTTATATATGTAGATCCGGGAACATATTATATCCGTTTAGTAAAGGACCGAAACGGGAACGGGAAATTCGACACCGGCAACTTCGCAGAAAAACGGCAGCCCGAAGAAGTTTTCTACTATCCTACATCTATCGATTTAAAAGCCAATTGGGATGTAGAACAGACATGGGATGTCTACGCTCTACCGCTGGATAAACAAAAACCGCTGGATATAACCAAAAATAAACCCAAAGACGAAAAAAAGGATGATTCTCAAAACGATAATAAAGAAGAAGGACCTGTATATTCCAACCGACCCTCAGGAGCAATCACTCCTCGAAGTCAAGGCTCTTACCGTTAGCCTGTTAATAATACTTCTTGCATTTTGTATTCCGAAAGGGTCGGCTCAATGCCCTGTCAAATGGGACTTCAAAAAAGAATCTCTTCCGTATGATGTCATATATCAATGGGGATTTATCTGGAAACGTGCAGCAGTAGCCAGTCTGGATATAAATGTTACCCGCTCCCAAGACGGAACGGAATACTATAAATCATTACTAACTGCTCGCACTTTGGCTTTTGCCGACCGTATTTTCAGAGTCCGAGACACACTTGTTTCCATTATGTATAAAGACGGGCTCATACCTCACTATTACGCTAAAATTTCAGATGAAGACCGAACTTACCGCAAAGACGTGACACGATACAGTTATTCTAACGGTATCTGTACCGGAAACATCACTCTATACAGACCCAAACGAAACGCAATAGAAGATTATCTCATTACATCAAGCAATTGCTCTTATGACATGCTCAGCGTATTTTATTACCTGCGCACAATAGATTTTTCAACAAAAAATATAGGAGACCGCATAAACGTAGATATTTTCACCGGGAATCATATAGAACATCTTTCTGCCGAATATTTAGGTAGGACAGTACTGGACTTACGGAAAACACCTTTCGGAGCATACAAGATCAAATTACATTTTTTCGATGATAAAGAAGAAAAAGTAAGTGATAATATTACAGCATGGATCAGCGATGACTCACGGAGAATTCCTCTTCAAGTAGAGGGAAAACTCGCAATCGGCTCTCTAAAAGCGATATATAGAGGTAAATAAGAAAGCCTTTACCGTCAGGAAAGGCTTTCTTACACATAAATTAGTACGACCTAAGAACAATGTTTGCTGTAATTCAAATTCTTCGATACAAAAATAATATCGGAATAATGCATCCACAATACCCACATTCGGTGAAAAAACAAGAACTCATTACCCATAAATAGGTATTCAAACATTGTTCTAAACCGATCTTAAAAATCAACGGCAGTAACTATAACTACCCGATTCCATTTATCCCGTTCATAAGGCTGGGCATCTGTCCCCACTCCTTGAACCTCGATCCGTTTGCGGTCGATATTATACTGCTTTACCAAGATATCTTTAACCGAGATTCCTCGTTTTGTAGAAAGCTTCAGATTATACTGAGGCGTACCGGTTTGTTGGTCGGCATAACCTGCAAGACGAATTTTCGCTTCAGGGTAATCACTCATAAATTTCGCAATATTGACAAATGTGATCTCCTGCCCTTGCATCGGCATAGTCTTGTTTATATCGAAAAGAATCGATCCCAACATAACCGGTTCGTTAGTTCTTACCGGAACTTCTTCTCGCACTTTAACCTCTTTATTAATAAAAACCGTGTCATTTACAGTCCTTATAACCTCAACCTTTCTTTCTGCCGCTTCAGGATTAATAATCTGCACATAACGCACCTTTCTCGACCCTCTTGCCACTCTGTGCTTATGTTTTGACGTATTTTTCGTTACGGCAAATCCCCGGCTTCCGAAATTATAAGTTACCCCAAGCATAACGGCACAACTGCTTTCATACATTCCACCCGTAATACGTCCGTCGAACTGATCGGGGAATAATGCGCTTTGAACCTCCAGATTCACATCAAACCCCTTCGGCAATTTATATTTTCCCATCAAAGAAAAATTGGTAGAAATGATATTCGTTTTCGGAGTCCCCTTATAGGCAAAAGCATGAGCATATCCGATCCCCGCAACCGGAATGATGTCCCACTTCCGTTCAGGCTTGTATCCTCCTATCAAATTAGCAAGACTCACCTGAAAATCGACATGCATGTTCATATAACGCAAATAGTGACGATAACTACCATCAGGACGTATCACGCTTTCATTCCTCACCGGATCATTAGATCCGTAAATAAGCCCGTTATTCAAAGGATTTCCCAAATACAGCCCGTTTGTTGAGCTATTCCCGTTAAAGCTATAACCTTGTATTTGAACACGAATCCCCCAATAAGGAGAAAACCATTTACCTCCTGTCACCGAAATAGAAGGTGTAATACGGTCTCCGAAATTAAGCTTCGATGCATCCGCAGAAAACAATACCTGAGCACCGACACCCATCTCGATATACCAATTAGAACGAATATCCGATATATTTCCCTTAGTCTGAGCAACAGTGTTCAAAAGACAAAGAGAAGATAACATACACACAATAATATACTTATTTATTTTTTTCATGATTATTTTTTACCTTATCAAATTATTGAATTATGTTCAGTACCAACACTTCGGGTGCATCTGCCGTGCCATAAATGGCATCCGGCTCGAACGACAAGTTCGCATCAGTCGCATACATATACTGATTTCGCGTATTATAATAACAGAACGATACTTTCGAGTTCTCTTCAGGAGTTCCCTTTATCGTAATAAAAAAAGCGTTATCGATAAGCTGGCCTACTCCCCTGCACTCGCCATTTATAAAAGCCGCAATCTGATCATTCGTCTGAAAGTAAGTCTGCAAATTCTCCGGTAATACAACGACAGCTGTCATACTCACCGAATATTTCGCGTCATCTACCTGCCAAACAGGAGCGGGAAATGTCGTATAGACCTCCTCTTCTTTACAACTTCCCAAACAAATGGCAAGCACAAATAAAAGCATACAATATTTTACTGCTATTTTTTTCATATTTACTATATTAAACTGTTTCTACCCCCCTATAAAGGAAGGTAGAAACAGATCTTTTTAACTATTGTTTTTCTACTTTACGTACAACGGTTTCTCCGTTAAGAGTAATTCGTACGAGATAAATTCCCAGAGCGCAAGCATCACTATTCGTAATTCCATCCCAAGTTATATGGTAGAAATCACTCTTGAGTGTTTCTTTCGCCCATTGCATTACCTTACGTCCCATAACGTCATAAACAGCTACTTCAACCACATCATCGGCTTTTGCCTTAACATAGATATTCAGTTTATCGGTAAACGGATTCGGGTAAACCGAAATATTGTCTTCCGGTGCACTGAAATCGATAACCGCCGGTTGGTCAAGTGTTCCGATCACAGCATTCGACCGATAAGCAAATGTCGTCTTGGCACGAGCTACCACGTCTCCGTTTCTTTCCAGCTCGAACGTCACATCGCGATCGCCACTTTCTCCCGATACGGAAATAAAATTGAGTTGCTTGTCATTAACACCGACACAATCGCTCACGCCTCTCAGCACTCCGTCAACATAAGCAAGAATCTTATCTCCCGATTCGACATCTTCCGAGATAGCGACAATACTCATATTCTCGGCATAATTGTTATTTACATAAGTTTCCTGTACGTTCTCATCTGCCGAACGTCTGTTTTTACGCAAAATGCTCTTGTTCGATAAAGATCCCGATGTAGAAGGATAAGTAAAGGCAACATCGTCAGAAGCCGTACGCAATAACATATACCCCTTGTTCTGTTCCATATACTTCAGATTACCGATCCAACCCGTACCGGAATACATTGCAAACTGGCTTTGAGATTTTATAATATCTCCTTCTTTTGCGTCATATCCCGCCAAAGCTTCTTTTACCGTGATATTGGACGAAGGCAAGTAACCGATATAATTCCAGCGACCGCCGAGTACCGTTATAGGCATCGTCTTAGGATCGATCATTGCTCCGTCCGTACTCAATATCTGGTCATCGGAAGAATGTAGCATAAAGAGTGAAACATTGTCAAATCCTCCGTTTTTCGTCAAAGATCCTGTCCAGCCTTTTGTTCTCGAATAAGAGTCGAAATAATCCCGGCTCTTCACTACATCCGATGTCGTCCAAGATCCGTTCATCAACATCGCCGACACATTCGGCAAATTAGAATTCGAAAGATTGAACGAAATCCAATTCCAGCCCTTAACCAGACTCAAATTCTGGAAGAAAATCTCTTTGCCGTCGAACACGATCGGGTCTTTAGCCGTACCGACCACACCATCGTTTACAAATGTTATCGTTCTTTCTGGAGTCGGTGTTGCAAGATAAGTCTTTCCGGTACTTGCATCCCACATACGGAATTCGATATCTCCAGATTGTTTTTCGTTATTGTAAACGGTCAAGAATGTGTACCACATATCGTGGTCACGATCATAACTGTTATTAGCAACGCCAATACATTTCCCATTCTGGAATGCTGCCAGCAGATCTTCTTTATCGGTAGAGAATACCGTATTGAAACGCATCTTGCCAAATACCGACATATTATATTTATAGTCGGCCGGGTTTACATTCCATGCAGGTCTCTCTCCGTTCACTTTTACCGAGATAGGTAACGGTTCGGTAACATTATTTTCACCACGAGCATAAATAACCTCTTCGTATGTACCGACATTAGTACCTTCATTTATCGTGAAAGTGATCTTCTGAGTACCTTTCGGATCGATCTCTCCGCTCATCGGATCGGCAGTAAGCCATGACGGAAGGCCTTCGATCGTGAAGTTCTTGACACTACCTCCGATATTATTCAGAGGAACAACAAACTCATACTCTTCATACTGTTTCTTGTCAATCACGACTTCGCTTTCTCCCCATCTCAACTGATTGCGGTCGACATACGCACTCCAACGGTAAACCGTAGGATCGACATTGCCGTTCAGATCGCGCACATCCTTCAACGCTACATTGACAATCGTTTTCTCCAACACTTCAGGAGCTTCTTCCAAATTAATGATAATAGCGCTTCCGCTGGTCACAAAACTATATTTTATACTCTGTTCCGGACCTTTAGATTTCAAAGGAGCTCTCTCATTCGTCTCAGAGACGATACCGTCCGTTGTTGCCGATTTTCCTTCAACCAAATCTTCAAGTGTATAAACAAGTTCTTTTACATTCGCAGTATTCACAATATACTTCTCAAACGGATAATAAGCGATAAGCCCCATTTCAGAACCTTCCATCTTTTTATTCGTATTACGGCTTATGATAGACTGCGGCAAAGCGCTGTTCCACATTCTGAATTCATCGATCTGGCCTGAGAAGAACCGGTCTCTATAAGTCATATCAGGTATTTGAGCATCACCCCAGCGGCATCCACCCAAATAAATTTCAGTTCCCGATATAGCTCCGACGCTATCGCTTCTGAAATAGTTTTTCAATTCTCCGTCCATAAAGATCTGGGCATTACCCGAACTACGATTTACAGAAACCGCAAAATGATGCCAATTCTGATCCATATACGAACCATTTATCACTTCTTTATAGCCGTTGCTTCTGAATATAAGCTGACTATTTTCAAATCCGACAAAGAATTTATTTCCTTTTTCTCCGCGTTCATTTCCATCAGCCTTGCCATTATTCACCAATGCAGCATCGGCTTTGGTAGAAGCATCTGTACGGAACCAAAATTCTAAAGTAAAATCCTTATCATCCTTAACAGGAATCTCCGAACTATTAACCACAACCATTCCGGTAGCCCCATCCAACTGAATGGCTTTCCCGTCAGGAGTACTCCAGTTTCCATGCATAATCGCATTATTTCCTCGAGCTTTATCCGTAATCAAAGTCCCCTTGCCTTCATCCATCGGGAAATAAGCGACTAACGAAGATTCCATTCCCGACAATATTGAAAGGCTTCTTGATTTAATGTCGGCAATCGAATAAGCCTCATCCCAGAAACGGGCTTCATGCATGCATCCGGCAAAATAATTAGCGCCGTTTACATTCCGTCCATATTCTATTTTACCTATACCGTTATAAGCAGGGACATTATCTTTATTGATAGCCAATTCATAATTATAGTATGCTTTCAAATTATCGGCTTCATTATCATATACGACAGCGACGTGAGCCCATTGATCGGCAGACATATTCAACACATCCGACTGATATTTTTCAGTACCCAGTTGCACCTCGATACGTTTATCCGCAGTAAAGCTTACTTCGAATACTTCAGGAGTATTACCCTGAGTAAATATAGTTCCGGCACGATTCAAATCATCCGGTTTTACCCACAACTCCATAGTCATGCTCTTTCCGGTCATGTTTTTATCAAACTCGGTCGTCAGATAATCCGTCTCTCCGTTTAGATCGACAGACACGTCATGATCTCCGTTAGAACCGTTCTTCACGGCAGTCACCTCAAAATTGGCATTAGTGAAGTATCCTTCGGCAAGAGCTTCATTAAAGTCGATCCGTATTTCATCCTCAATACCCAAGATACCGCTGGCCGGCTTCGGCGTTCCGAACAACTTAGGTAATACCAAATCCCTGACACCGCTTACAACTTGAGATTCTGCTGTCACAAAATCATTTCCTAACGAACAGTAACTTACCGCACGAATATCATAGTTTTGATCTAATGTTCCCACAAAATTGCAAGTAATGGAAGAACCTTCGATCATCGCCTTATCAGACTCCTGAGCCTCTTCAAACAATGTTTCATCGGCATAGAATGTCATGATATTCTGCCAGTCGGAGTCAGAAGAAGAAGATGGTTTAGACTGCACGGCAATATGATGGAAATTGCGGAAATTCACATCAAACCCATCTACCGTTATCGGTAAATAATATGTTCCGTCGGATAACTGCGGAGAGTTCAAATTCAATACCCAATTACTTCCCGGTGATTTGATATTCACTTCGGTACTTGCCGGTATAAAATGCACCGACAAAGAAACCGTATCGGCAATATCGTCAAGGAAATCGGTCGGATCATACTGACATTGAGAGGCCAAAATTAAATTCAAACCCTCATAATCATACGCATCACCCATACGCACTTCCAGTGTTTTCTCAAGAATATCGCCATAAGGAACGACAAAATCACGTCCGGTACTCAAAGGCACACCGTCTATGGTAAACTTCGCACCCGTATTATTAGATGCATCGTCCATCTTTAAAGTATAGATCACATCTTCTTGAGCCTCAGAATCATTACTTAATAATAACTTAAACACGGCCGCTTTATCCGAAGGCACATTAGAAATCGTAGTCACTTCGGCATCGATTTTGGGAACTTCGATACGCAAAGTACCCTCACTCAGCTTGTGACGTCCCGGTTCATAGTATCGAGTCGTTTCTTCTCCTTCATAAGGACAAGCCGTAGCACCTCCTTGCGTATAATATACAAAATTGGTTCCCGATGAAGCTCCTTGTTCCTTGCGAATATCGACACTGATATAATCATCGTCGCCCTCCTCGGCCAAAACAAATCCGATTTTCTTCATCTGCTCTTCCGACGAACCCTCCTCTGATCCGGATGTGGTTTCCACCGTTTCATTCAACGTCATCCTGAACCCGAATCCGTTTACTTTCATTCCGAGTTCGGTTGCCAATCCGGCACCGACAGTAAATGTAGTAGTCTTAGTTTCCTCTTCAGATAACACGAACTCTTCAGAATATTCTACACCTGCACCGGCTTGGAATGAGAAATTCTTATACGATACCGCTTTTATTTTCTTTTCCTCATTGTCCGCCAATATCTTGATCCAAGAATCAATCGAGGTATTCAATGCCGCAATCGTATCTCTTGCTGTCGTCTCATCATAATTATCCGGGAAAATCACACGATAGCTGTCTCCGTCGAATGTCGAAACGTCACTGTTCGATTTCCCGAAGTCCTCGCTCTCCCGATCTATTTTCGATATATACACCGGTTCGTTGTTCTGATTAGCCAATGTTTTGGCATACTCATCCGTCGTTCCCTTGTCGAGCAGGATATTGTCACGCAAATTAATAATTCTCGGCAACAAAGACTGTTCGATAAAAATTTGCGGATAAACCAACAATGTTCCGAAACTTTTTCCTACCGAAAGAGCCTGTTTAGATGAAATGCAATAATCACCTGTTTCGACAATAGGATCTCCCGAATTAGGACCTACGGGGCGGATACTTAACAAATTTTCTATTCCGTAACTAATATTAGTAGAATTTGCTACGATCAAGTCCCCGTTACGACCTACATATAAAGGATCATCGCTGGTTTGGAAATGCGTACTCAACGTAGTAGTTTCTATCTTGGTATTCGACTTCGAATCATCAGCTTGAGAAGAAACGATCACGCCCACGGAATTTTCACTTTCCGTCTTGGTTTCCGTTTCCACACCGACTCCGACACTGGTCGTCAATTCGAGGCCTAATAAAACATCATCTTGCATATCTACATTAGATGCCGTACCCGAAGTAACAGTCGAACTGTTCGAGATCGTCAAACCCTCTTCTGCATAAGCATAACTCAATGAACCGGGAGGATCACGCAATACCAGCACCGCCTCGGTAGGCCCTTGGGTAACAAAATCTTTTCCTCCGGCCATCACACCTCCGATATGATAACCCTCAACCGGAGTTGCTACAATAGTATTACCATTGAAGTCGAAACTTGCTTCTATTTTTTTAGTGATATTGGATAAATTCGGCTCTACCGTCTGATAGGCAACCGTAACCGATCCGTTTTCATCAAGAGTATACAGTTCATTCGTTTTCCCGGCAAAGCCGTTTGTGATAGAGACACTTCCTTCACAGACCGGTACTCGATCATAATCCGATATTTCGGGTTCTCCGCCACCTTGCGGTTCTTTATAGAACGGATACTCTTCATAAGCATCGATTTTAATTTTATAGGTCTTTCCCTTCTCAAATACCGGTTTGCCCATCAAGTAAGTTTTCGTATCCTCATCATACAAAGATATCAAATCCGTTCCACCTGCCAGATTCATCATTTTATAATCGGCACTACCGAATTGTGTTTTACCCTGACCGTTTACCTGACTGATGGTCAAGGTCGGCTGTACACGATGAATATATTTATATGACTTATTATATTTCACCGTATCTTCGGAAACTACACCTCCATCTTCCGGTTCTGAAGTATAAATAACCTTCTCTTCATTAAATGCGTTGGTAAGATCCAAAACATTTGCATCGCTAAGACCCGAATATCCGGTAACAGAGATATTCCTGATTTTATACTGTTCGGGAATAAGATCAGCAACGAATTCTCCCGTTTCAGGATCAGGAGTAATAGTGATAAACGAAGCATCCGATTTCACCGCATTTTTATGTTCCGGATGGAAATGCGTCATCGTAACTTCCTCTTCAGTGCGTTCTTCCCCGGTATTCTCATCTTTATAATAATAAATCTTGCCTTTACTGTCATCATTCAATTTCAACTGGAGAGAAACCTTTTCTCCCAAATTATTTTTCGAAAGCGAATGACCGAGAGGTATAGTATCCTGAACCGCTCCTCCGGCAATACGCCCGATCACCCGCACCCGAGTATCATCCCAGAAACGGACATTCGCCATATTATCTTGATAGTCGAGATCGGCTCCATAAGAATTTTGCAACTTACCCTCATTTACAAACGTATGGTTTTGCTTGGTAGCTTTTACTTCATGCTGACCGACCGGAACTTGTATTTCGAATATACCTTTCTCATCACTGGTAATTATCTCCCCGTTACTCTTCGATGCGACTTTACCGTCAATATAGAACATCACGCCTTCTACCGGAATCGTACTGTTATTATAATAAACAATACCGGACAAATCAAAAGAAGACTGATCGGTAAAGTCGATATTGAACATCGATGAAGACTGACCGATTACAATGGTTTTTTCTCCCGGAGAGAACTGGTGCGTCCCGTAATAGGGTGTCAATGTATATTCTGTACCGTCTCCCGAATACGGTATGCCTATAATCCGGTAATTACCGCTCTTATCGGTAACTCCTCTGAAAGACAGTTGTTCAGGCTCAGGCACTACATCGCCATCGAGTTGAGCATCATGTATCTTTCCGTGATTTTCGTTATACTTGGTACCCAAATAAGACAAATCATAAAATTCAGAAACAACAGATTCGTTAAAACGCCAGTATGCCTGCAAATTATCCTCATTTCCAGCCAGCAGTCGATTATAATTTCCGGCAATATCTTCCTGTGTCAAAGCAGCATCCCACACGCGCACTTCATCAATATATCCGGCAAAATCTTTTCCGATTTCCGCCTTGCCCTCCTGCACCATAACAGAAGACAGTGAGACTTTTTGCTTATAAGCCAACAATGTATCTACTCCTGCAGCATTCGCCCGATAAATATACAAACTCAACGTGTCACCGGCTTCTGCCTGCCGATAAACGGCCGATATATGAGAAAATCTCGTCGTACTTAATTTTTCATTACCCGCAACCTTTGCCGATAAACCGCCATTCTCAACCTTGAAATACGGGATACCCGATTCCAGTCCCACTTCATAATTGCCTTTTTTCAAGATGATGCCGTTTGCATTATCCATATCCGGCTTCACATAAGCCTGAATCGAATACGGAAGTCCGGTCTGAGCCAATATATTGTCGGTTTCTAAATAAGATCCGTCAGTACCTTTAAATCTAACGCTTTGCCCGCCGATATCTTCCCGACTGCTTATTTGCACATCCACACCTTCGACAGCCTGACCATCTTCAAATGTTACCCGTCCGATGATTTGTCCGGTCGGAGACCTGAAACCGATAGTCTGCGGCTGGGTGAGACTCTCGATCGTTTCATTGGCACATTTCGATAATCCCACTACTTTATATTCATAGATAACACCCGGTACGCAATTTTTATCTTCTACCGAATAATAAGACTGAGTAGCAGCACCCGGAATAGAAGCAATCTGGTCGAACGACTTGTTATCTTCGGCATTAGGATCATATATGCGACGGCGAACTGAGAAGTTATCGAAAGCCGGACCTTCTGTCGACCACGAAATTTCTACCCGGTCGGTAAAATAACCTTTCGATGCACTCATCTCCGATTTTAAATCGCCCTGATCTCTCGGAATAAATGTTTCGGGCGTATAAACGGCCGACAAAGGACTATATGTATTTGTATTCGGTTTTATCTGAAGCTTATACCGATACTCGCTGCAAAGCTGCAACATATCATCGATATATGCCCCCTGATCATCTCCGGCAAAGAGCTCTTGATAACGGGCATATTCCTCCGGTGAAGTAAACTCACTTTCCAATGGTTTATTAAACACCTCGCTTTTAGGCATTTCTATATCCTCACCTGTAGTCAAAGTGATATTCTGCCGGGTAAGAACAAACTTACTGCCGTTACTCCAATTCTGACCCGATGTACTCCAATAAATCAAAGCCTTGCCGTTTTCCAGCAATACAGCATGGGCCTCAGTTACGGTCAAATGTATTGTGTTTACCTCCAATTTTTCGATTCTCTTCCCATACACATTATTCCACGCCTCTTTATCTTTCGTCTCTTCTCGAATTAAGAAAAACGTATAATAACCTGTTGTATTTTCAGGCACGTCTACGGCATAAGAATACGAAGTCTTGCCAAATTCATAGGGTACAGACACTTTAGATGTTTCCACCGGTTTACCATTCAGCGTATATGTATATTCCAAAATAAAATTGTCCTTTACATAATTCGAACTGGCAGTCCCGGGCACCGACCAGGTAACATTTATCTGCCGACTCGACTCGTCAAAAGAAGCCTCCATTTTCGAAGCCTGAGGATAGGCATCCAATGTCACTGTATTACTGGTAGACGAAAGAGAAATATTGTTTACTGAAAAATCCTGCGTAATCACATATTTATTCTCTTTGCTTAAATCTATGTCAGAAGCATTCAGCGTAAAAGTTCCTGAAGAACTCGATGCCGATTGAGAAGCAATAATTTCTCCGGTAGAAGAATCTTTTCTCAAATTTATATTCCCCTTTCCTTGTATATTTCCCGTACCTCCGCTTCTATTCCATTTCATAGATACTTGTGGAACTCTCTTATTATTATCTTGTGAAAATTCGGGAGAGGAAAGTGTTAACTTAGGCATTTCTGCCGTAGTGGTAACTTTTGTTGTATAACCGTTAATATCCTGATCGGCAGTAGCACCATCATTCCACCACGTCCCGTTAAAAGACATGCTCACTTCTCTATTTAATTGGGAGTTTTTTATATACCACCTAATCTCTATATACCGGACATCACCACTCTTTGGGGTACCTACCATATCAGCTCTTTCATCCCCATTGGAACGGGTAAACTTTGGATCATTACCTTTCCCATTACCACCATCACAATAAATCCGATAAGTAGATGTTCCCAACTGCAAATCAAGCCAACCCGCGTTCGGTGAAAACCCGGCATTATAAGTCAAAATATCCGAACCGTCATCGTCCCAAACCGGTATTTTCAAATAAATATACCCTCCATCCGGATGCCAACTCGTAGTAATACCGCTTCCTACTTCATTCGGCCAATTATGTTTTGCCGACACATACTGTATCCCGAAATTCAGGAAAAGAGCCACCAATATAAGAATCTTTCCCACCGGACAACTTCTGAAATCACAGATAGAGTCCGGTTTTTTCTTCATTTTGCTTAGATAAATACTCATCCTATTTTCACTTTAAAATTAATCTCGATTTAAAATGCATATACAGCTCTTACTTTTGCCGATTCTGTTTTCACGACATTAGAACTGGATGGTTCCAACGAATTGACAAAAACATAGCTGTTATCCGCATCAACCTCCGTAGAGGTCCAATACCGGCCACCGGCTTCTATCGGAGTCCCTTTTTCCTGCAACGTCACATTCAACAAAAACGAAACACCGTTAATGGCAATCATCTCATTCACCGAAGGCATATACCATCCTTGTCCTTTAGCAACGCACCATGCATTGGCAGGATATTTCGCACCATTTCCTTCTATTTTTACAATCGAAGCTGAATTCATCGCCCCATCATCAATGTCGGTAGCACCCACCGACACATTCTCGGTACTCCATGCCAAAGATGTTTCATCAAGCGATATGACCTTTCCGTGCTGCCCTCCATCGGTCACCGCATACACCACGCCGATCGCATTTTCCTTATCACCCTCTTTATAATAAAGATCTCCGACCGCATAAGTCTCTCCGGCTACCGGCTTGCTGGTCATCTCCGACCAAGACAACCTGCGTATTCCCCGCACCATACCTTCGACTTTTTTATCATCATCGAAAATATCCCCGGCAAGAACCTGTATCGGATTCTTTCCTTCCTGCGTTATCGTATAATTGTTCATTGCAATCCCGGTTGCATACGCCCGTTCATTATCATCGTTCTCCCGAAAACTTTCGGTAGAAGACCAATAAAAATTACCATTCAGAGGCCGCCCTCCTGCTATTGATAACTGACTGTTTATCTGATCTTTATTCTCAAAAATAGTCGTCCATTCATTTTTAGCGGGTAGATACCACTGTTCTCCCTCACCTGCTACACTTGCAAATGCCGGATATTTTGTGCTCCAATCCAAAAGCCGTTTTATCATGCTCATATTCTCCGCTCCATCGGTGTCATTCGTAACGTCAACCGATTCGTATTCCGTACTCCAAACTTTATTCTCAATTTCTTTCAAAGAAATGATTTTACCGTAACGTCCTACTGAAGAGACTTCGATAACCACCCCCTCAGGCATCCCGCTCCTATTATAATAGATATCCCCGACTTTATACGTCGAAGCCGAAATATTGGCATAAGAAGGTTCTATCCATGCCAACTTTCCGTTAGCGACACTCAACACTTGTCCTTCTTGTCCGATGGGCAAAATCGTCCATGAATTATTTGCCCAATACAAAATATCGCCCTCGCTATTTCCCGTAGGTTTATTCTGTAAATCGTTATAATCTCCGCTAAACGAATTCGATGGTAACTCCACCGATTCTCCCAGTTCCAAAAGCGTCTCGGAATTTTCCTCATTGCCGCCTTCAAGTACCAACTTATTTTCTTTGATACTTAATTTTTGCTTAACAGGTTTATTGAGTAATTCATCATACTTACCACTGAAACCTTCCGGCAATACCGAAAACTCAGCGTCCAACTCCAGCAGTCCGAATTCGTCTTCTTTCCCTTCCAACACGAGCTTACCGTCTTTTATTGCAAGTTTCTGCTTGCCCGGGGCGCCAGACAAATCGGAATATTTCCCGCTAAATCCTTCCGGCAGTTTAAAAAATTCAGGATCTATGGCAAGATATTCTCCTCCGGAGATTACCAAACTCCCGTCTTTTATACTTAGCGTTTGTTTTTCGGGAATCCCTGTTAAATCAGAATACTTACCGGTAGTCGCCACCGTTTTAAATTCAGGACGATTCACAAGGTTATTAAAATCTCCGTCAAAACTTACCGGAAGCTGTATCGATCCGCCATCGGTCAGGGAAATCGTATTTCCATTTATGCTCAGTTGTTGCTTTTCGGGCAAGTCCGTAAGGTCATTATAACTTCCCGTCGTCGCCACTTGCGACAAAAGCGGAGCATTCGTCAGTTTATTATAGTCTCCATCAAAACTGTTACCCGCACTTTTTGCATATAAAGCATACGGGACACTCAGCAGTTGGCTTGTTCCGCTGATCGTATAATTACTTCCCCCGTCCGGATCGGTCTCCGTCTTAATAAAGAACAGACCCGAAGCCCAATCTATCGAAGAAAAAGCACCTTGAGACACATCTCCGTTTCCGATATAGAGACTCACCATTCCGTTCGCATTGGTCCGGACCGCATGGGATTCAACATACACAGGTGTCCCGTTCACTCCGCCCTTCAAGATACTGATTTTCACACCTACTGTCTTATTGACGACCAAATTATTGGACACATTCCTGATAACCGCTTGATAACTCATCATATCAGGAGCTTGCGATCTCGCCGAAAAAACAGTCATAGCCAATAAAAACACGGCTATAATTCTCTTAAACATTTCCATCTAAATGTATTTATGTAATTTATAATTTTTGATTTATTTCTTTAGAATTTTGAAGGTCTTCAACAGCCGGTTATCTTTAAGAACCTTTAAAAAGTAAACACCGGCAGACAATGAAGCCATATCGATACGACTCTCAGCTTCTACAATCTCAGACAACCGCAAGAAGACTCCTTTTGAATCTGTCAGGATTACTTTTATTCCATACAAATCAAATGAAGAAAAAGACAGAATCAAATAATCGGTTACAGGATTGGGATACGCTTTTACCGAAACAGATGGATAAATGTCAAGACCATCTTCTGATGAAATCTCATAGCCTTGCTGAATCCCCGGATAAACCGCACCTGTGGCGGAAATTTGCGATACGAAAAAAGGCTGCCCGATAGAAAAACTGGCAAACCCGGCCGACGATAAGGCCGTGCCGCCCCCAGAATTAACACTATCCTGGGCATTTACCATCCCGGCCGAAATAAGAAATGAAATAAGCAGTAAATAATTTCTCATACAATCAATATATCATGGAATAATAAAATCAAGCAACTCTATCCATCGGCATTTAGCGGAATTTAATCCGGTTTAACTCAAATACAGAAAGACATAGTAATAGATATAATAAATCGACATTAAAGTTATAAAAAAAGCTAAATAAGATAAATTCAACGAATAAATATCTATAAAAATCTATACTGAAATATATCAAAATTATAGTTCAATCATTTATTAATCAACTACTTTTATAA
>NZ_CEWDCG010000006.1:0-36515 GCF_982436375.1 Coprobacter sp.
CACTTTGTGTATGAATTAGTTGGCTGATTTTATATTATTTACTGAATGTCCCTAAGAGAAGTCTTTATTGTTGACATGTTAGCTTATAGAAGCCGGTTTTTAATCTTTCACCGGAAACTTCGATATTGATCTCTCCGGTTTTATTTTTAGATTCGACAATAATGACCATTTTTCCATTAAAGACTCGCATATAATTTGATGTAAAGGGAATGAGATCGGTTGCATCTCCGTTACATAAAGCTTTTAATTTTCCGTTACCATTTACTTTTACAAAAAGCAAGGATGCATCGCGTGGACATAGGTTGCCTTCTTTGTCTTGTATTTCAACAGTTATAAAAGATAGATCTTTCCCATTGGCCGATAGCGTATCCCGATCAGCTTTCAGATATATTTTATCAGGATTTCCTGCTGTTTTTATGATGCGTTCTTCACATGGTTCACCTTTTTCATTTTTTGCAATGATTTTTATTTCTCCCGGCTGATAAATTATATTGTCCCATCTCATTCGATAACGTAGAAATTTTTGGCTTTTATCTTTCCTTTTTGTTCCCATACTTTTCCCATTAACAAATAATTCGACTTCAGGATAGTTTGTGTAACATTGAATCGGAACTTTTTGACCTAAGCGGGCAGGCCATGTCCAATGAGGCATAACATGTAAAACCGGTTTATTGCTCCATTGGCTTTGGTATAAATAATATCTGTCTTTTTTTAACCCGGCTAAATCTACTATTCCGAAATAAGAACTGCGGGATGGTGCGCCTTCACCGTATGGAGAAGGTTCTCCCAGATAATCGAACCCTGTCCATACAAATTCACCTAAAAGAAATTCGTTGTCATCCTGTTTTTCGAATTCTGTATCAGGAGCACTGCCCCAAGGCACATAATCCATATCATAACTTGATACTTGATAATCATTATACCAGGGAGTCCAGTTGTCTTTTACCGGGAATTTGTAAACTCCGCGTGAACTTACTGCCGAGCTGGTTTCGCTTCCGTATAAAATATATTCAGGATGCTTCTCGTGTTGGGTTTGATAGTCGTAATGTTTGTAATTGAACCCGACAAGATCGACGGCATCTGCAAGACCGTTTACAATAGCACCGGTGTGGTTGTTGTAGCCAGCCGTAGAGGGACGGGTAGGGTCTTCCCGATGTACTATATCAGATAAAAAACGTGCTATCTGACCGCCTTCTTTTTGATCTTGTTCACGTAATTCATTGCCGATACTCCACATAATGACACATGGGTGATTTCTGTCGCGACGAATCAGGTCGGTCAGGTCCTTTTCCGCCCATTTATCGAACAGAGTATTATATCCGTTTACGCATTTCCCGTTTTTCCACTCGTCAAAAGCTTCTACCTGTACCATAAGTCCCATTTTATCGCATAATTCAAGAAGTTCAATAGAAGGAGGATTGTGGCTGGTGCGTATAGCGTTGCAACCCATTTCTTTCATTATCTCCAATCGACGTTCGGTAGCTCTGAGATTTACGGCTGCTCCTAATGGGCCTAAGTCATGATGCAGGCATACCCCTTTTATTTTGGTCGCTTTTTCATTGAGGAAAAAACCTTTGTCTTTATCGAATCTTATTGTACGAAATCCGAATGTCGTTTTATATATGTCTGTTTGTTCTCCATTAAAATATACTTTAGAGATCGCTGTATATAAATGGGGGTGTTCTGTGTCCCATAGTGCAGGGTTTTTGACTATGCAATTTTGTTCGAAAAAAAGAGATGGCATTATTTCTTTTGATGTGCTTGCAGAGGTGATGCATTTGCCGTAAGGGTCGTATATTTCTGTAATCAGTTTTATTTTTCCCTTTTTCTCAGTGAAAGCATTTATGTTGGTTTTTATTGATACAGATCCTTTCTTTGCTGAAATCTCAGGTGTGCTAATGAAAGTTCCCCAATGAGCTACATGTATAGGGGAAGTACATATTAATCTGACAGGACGATAGATGCCTGCTCCGGTATAAAAACGGGACATTTCCGGTTTGTTTTCTACTGTTACATCCAAAATATTTTTTTTACCGAATCTGAAATGATCAGTCAGGTCGAATGAAAACGAAGAGTATCCATAGGGACGTTCTCCTATATACTCTCCATTTAAATAAATTTTTGCATTGCTCATTACTCCATCGAATTCGATATATACTCTTTGTGTAGATTTTTCTACAGGTAAAAATAATTCTTTCCGATATTGTCCCATTCCGGTGGTGGGTAATGCTCCCGTTCTTCCGGTGCGGAGTTTTGCTTCTTTATCACCATCTTCAATGACTTGCACGAATTGCATGTCTTGATTTAGATCGAAAGGTCCGTTTATAGCCCAATCGTGAGGAATATTTACGGTATCCCATGATGTATAGATTTGGATGGGCTCAGTTATATCTTTTTTTTGAAATAACCATTCTTTATCGAGAGGCATGATTTCTCGATTCTTAGCGTATCCATTTAAAAAGAGAAAGATTGAAAAAAGAGAAAGAAATAACTTTTGGGTCATATGTTTTATCTTTATTTAGAGAAAATACCGGATACTTTCCTAAATAGAGGTTATATCCGGTATCTGAAGATGATAGTGAGTGTAATTTTTGTTATTTTATTCGTATTGAATCCTATTATTTTTTAGGAGTCCCTTTGGTTTGTTTTACTAATTGAATAGTTCCATCGGGATTGTAATATAATTTGTCTACACAAATGGAACGTAATTCCGGTTTTCCTCCGGAAAGATCGCTGTTATGATAAAAGAGAAACCATTCGCCTTTGTATTCTACGATAGATCCGTGACTTGTACCTGAACCTGTTGCTTCCAGAATCACACCTTGGTAGGTCCATGGCCCTAATGGATTTGTACTGGTAGCATAAACCAGCCGGTTACCTTCAGGATGGGGAACATTGTCGGAATACATCAGATAATAAATTCCGTTTCTTTTATGTACCCAGGCTCCTTCATGGAAATCTTTCAAACCTTCCATGCTACGCGGTTTTTCCGCCAGTTCCATCATATTGTCTTTCATTTTGGCACCGATAATTCTTCCGCAACCGCCGTGATAAAGATACGCTTGCCCGTCATCGTCAACAAATACACACGGGTCGATCATTCCGCAAGCATCATCGATACCTTTTATATATCCCTGTACTTTGAAATCCTTTGCCGGATACTTGCTTGTCGCGATTCCGACTTTCCAAGAACAGTGTACATCTGAACTGCTCGGGTGGGGGAAATAGAAGTAATACGTACCGTCTTTATATGCACAGTCGGGCGCCCACATAAAACCACCTTCGGGACGTCCCCAAGGCACTTGGCTCGAGTTCAAAATCTCTCCGTGATCTTTCCAGTTTACCATATCATCGGTAGAAAAGACATGGTAGCGGTCCATCAAATCACATCCACGAGGAGGATCTATGTCGTGGGAGGGATAAACGTATAAGCGTCCGTCTTTCCATACATGAGCCGACGGGTCAGCTGTGAACATGTGTGTAATAAAAGGATTCGGTCCTAAAGTCACCGGAGTACCTTTTTTCTTCTTTTTTGCATTTGCACCGGAGACTGAAGAAGCGGATATTCCTGCGATTGCTACAGCCAGCAACGAAATAAACAATAATCTTTTTTTCATTGTAATTACATTTTAATTTGAATTACGTTATTCTTTATTTTGTTTTATTTCAGGAAGTTGCGCTATTTTGCACAACTTCCTGAAAATCTGCTTTTATAAAGCAAAAGTTTTTTGAAGATTGATTCTTTGTGAAGAACTACCTACTTGGAAAATGTAATTACCGGAAGGCGTTACAAACTTTCTCGTTTTTTCATCCCAATAGCGAAGCTCTTTTTTCGGGATTGAAATAGATACATTTTGGGTCTGTCCTTTTTTGATGTGAACCCGCTTGAATCCTTTCAGTTGCTTGATCGGCATGTATGTTCCGGTCTCGGGATATTGCACATATACTTGGGCGACTTCGTCTCCGTCGTATTTACCTGTATTCGAGATTGAGAACTGTATGTTGATCGTATCCTGTTTTGATGCGATATTCAGTTTTCTGTAATTGAATTTGGTATAGCTGAGTCCATATCCGAATTCGTATAACGGTTTTCCGGTAAAGTATTGGTATGTACGGCCTTTTTTAACGGCGTAATCATCGAAAGGAGGCAATTCGTCCATCGAATTATAGAAAGTCAATGGTAAACGTCCTCCCGGATTATATTTCCCGAATAGGGCTTCGGCAACGGCCGTTCCTCCTTGTTCACCGGGATACCAGGCATCGATAATTGCAGGAATATTTTCATCTATCCAGTTGATTGCGATAGAGCTTCCGGCCACTAATACGACAACAGTTTTGGGATTTATTTTGTATATTTCCCGGATAAACTCTTGTTGATCTGCCGGTAATTCGAGCGTATAGCGGTCTTGACCTTCGCGTTCGATAGATTTGTCTATCCCCAATACGGCAACGGTTATGTCACACTCTTTAGCCGCTTTACCTGCTTCGCCGAACAGGTTGATACGATCACGACTGTCGAGGTCAGGAGCTTTCCAGTAAAGACGTGCGAAACAGTCTCCTCCGCCGTCGAAATATTCGACTTTGATTTTATATCTTTTTCCGGCTTCGAGGTTTACCAACACCTTATCGTCTGTGGCGGGACGATCTACCCATGAATCGATCAGTTTTTTGTCATCCAAATATAAGCGACAGCCATCGTCGGTTTTTAGAGTAAGCGTATATTCACCTGAGACGGTCGGGAGTAGGTCTCCCGTCCATCTCGCCGACATCGGAGCTTTCGGAAGAAACGGATCTGGTGGTCTGTTTACCGGGTCATAATATAGCTCTTCTTCAGTGCGGACAGCCGGAGTTCCTTCCAGATTTTTATTGTTGAAATATTCGGCTTTCAATCCGTCCGGAAAGAAACTCTTATTAATAGGTTCATATCCTGTTGCACTGGATACCCAAGGAGCATGTACCACTTTCACTTGATCGCCAACTAATCTTTTTATTCCTTCGAGCACCGTTACAGACTCGTTAACCGGCGTACCGCTATAATCTCCGAATTCACAACGGTCGGCATTGATTCCAACAACGGCGATCGATTTGATTTTTTTCGGATTGATCGGTAAGAAGTTATTTTCGTTTTTCAATAATACAAGACTTTGACGGGCTGTTTCAAGAGCTAATTCCTGATGTTCTTTACATCCGACTTTTTCCGGACTTATTTTATTGTATGGATTTTTTTCCGGATCATCGAATAGACCGAGCAACATCCGTCCGCGAAGCAGATGATAAGCAATGGAATCGATATCGGCGTCACTTACCCGGTAATTGTAATATGCATTCAATAAAGGTTGGGTATAAACATTGTCTGCACATTCCATATCCGATCCGGCTTTAGCCATCAATACGGCCGCCGTTTCATAATCTTTTACATATTTATGTTGTGTTACCATCCATGCGGGAGCACTGCAGTCCGTTACTACATAGCCTTGAAATCCCCAATCTTCACGTAGCACTTTTTTTATCAGATAAGTATTTACCGTACAAGGTATGCCGTTAACAGCATTGTATGCGGTCATAATGGATTGCGCTTTACCTTCTACGATACATTTTTCGAATGAAGGTAAATAATATTCCCGTAAATCTCGCTCTGAGATTACGGCATTACAATGGGCTCTATTATGTTCTTCATTGTTTGCTGCAAAATGTTTGGGAGTAGCTACGGCTTTCAAGTATTTGGGATGATTTCCTTGCAGCCCTTTTACGAAAGCACATCCGAGAGTTCCTGTTAAATGAGGGTCTTCCCCGTAAGTTTCGGGAGTACGTCCCCAGCGGGGATCGCGGGCCATGTTTACCGTAGGCGACCAGAACGAGAGTAGGTCACTCGAACCGTCCAGTTGCTTTTTCCCTAATCCTAACGCATTCCATTTTCCTCGGGCCTCATCAGAGATGGCGGTCGATATTTTGTATATCAATTCGGGATTCCATGAGGCTGCCATACCGATTGCTTGAGGAAATACGGTAAATTTACCGGGGCGTACGATCCCGTGCAGTGCCTCATTACCGTGATAATATTTATCTATCTCTAACCGAGGAATTCCCGGAGCATTGTGTATCATTAACGATACTTTTTCTTCGACTGTCATTCTGGAAAGAAGATCCATAACTCTGTCATGAATAGGAGCATTCATGTCCTTGTATAACGGTTGTTCGTTTTGGGCATGAAGAGTTAAGGCCATGAACAGGCCGACTCCTGACAGCGCTTTTCGCATTAATTTCATTTTTTTTGTCATAAGCAGGTGGGATTATAGATTTATTGTATTAAATGATTTTGATTTTACTTTTAGGTTTAGATATTTCCCTTTAAGCGAGAGCGAAATATTTTTCTCCTGATTTTCTCGATTTACGATCATTACCGTTATTTTTCCGTCAGGATTTTCAAAAGCGAGAATGTTTTCCTGATTGTCCGGAGTCTGTAACCGGTAAGCACCGGGAACGATATAGTGGCACAGATGTTTCATCAAATAGAATTCGGGATGATAGGTGACATCTCCGTTTTCGGTATTGATAGTAATCAGTGAGTTTTGTTTCCATCCCCAAGGACTTATACCGTTTTGGTCGAGAATCATGTTCCAGTAGGTAAATACCCGAGCTCCGTTTCTCATATAATGGCTGATTTGCCACCATGTATGCTCGGACGCACCCCAATCGTTCGAACCGTTACCGCATTCGGCTTCGGTATGCATCATTTTAAGGTGAGGATATTCTTTGTGTATAGTAGGTATTGCCCCTTTACCGTCCCATTGGAATCCGACCCCTTTGATATATTTCGATGCGGCGGGATCATCGAGTGCGGTTTTGGTATATTGGGGATTATCCCTGTTGATTGTTCCGAAGAATATTTCGGTCTGAATGTTTTCTTTTTCGAATTTCGGTCCTAAGAATTTACCGATAAAATAAGCTAAGTCTTCTGATCGCCAATTGCAACTGGGAAATTTATGATTTGAACAAGGCTCGTTCTGAATATTTACAGCCTCGATTTTGATACCTTCTTTCTCGTAAGCTTGAACGAATTTAGTGAAATAGAGGGCGTAGGCATCTAAATATCCCGGTTGCATCTTGAATCCGGTGGTAGGCAGTTCCAATGCTCTTTTTTGCGGTAGTCCGTTATGATTGACGGGGCTGTTATCATATTCGCTGGCATAATGGTTATTGGTTTTCATCCAAGCCGGCGGGCACCAAGGCGATGCCCAGATTTTCAGGCCGGGATGAATTTTCTGAGCTTCTTTGATATAGCGCATCAATATGTGCCGGTCTCTGTCGATACTGAAATTGATCATATCGAAATCATCGACAACGTCGTTCAGAGAATAGAAATTCATAGCGAAATCACTGGCTCCGATAGGTATTCTGCAATAGGTATAGTTGGATTCTTTCGGGCTGAACAGATTAAAAAGAATTTCATTCTTTTTTTCTTCGGGTAAAGTACATAAAGCGTCCCATCCGAGTTCGTTGAAAGTACCGCCCAGACCATCGATATATTGAGCCTTATTCTCTGAAATTGGTATTATCTCATTCGAATTTTCCGGAGTATCCGACCATTTTATGTTTTTTTCTGTTTCCCAGTAGTTATTCGGTGTAGAATATTTCCATTCAATTTTTTGAGCAGAAACTCCAGTAATGGCGAATGAAAGAATCATTAAAGATAAAAATCTTTTATTCATAGATGTAATATTGAATAATTTAAGTTTGATTATATCGATAATGTATTAAATGATTTCGGACTTACTTTTAGGTTTAGATATTTCCCTTTAAGCGAGAGCGAAATATTTTTCTCCTGATTTTCTCGATTTACGATCATTACCGTTATTTTTCCGTCAGGATTTTCAAAAGCGAGAATGTTTTCCTGATTGTCCGGAGTCTGTAACCGGTAAGCACCGGGAACGATATAGTGGCACAGATGTTTCATCAAATAGAATTCGGGATGATAGGTGACATCTCCGTTTTCGGTATTGATAGTAATCAGTGAGTTTTGTTTCCATCCCCAAGGACTTATACCGTTTTGGTCGAGAATCATGTTCCAGTAGGTAAATACCCGAGCTCCGTTTCTCATATAATGGCTGATTTGCCACCATGTATGCTCGGACGCACCCCAATCGTTCGAACCGTTACCGCATTCGGCTTCGGTATGCATCATTTTAAGGTGAGGATATTCTTTGTGTATAGTAGGTATTGCCCCTTTACCGTCCCATTGGAATCCGACCCCTTTGATATATTTCGATGCGGCGGGATCATCGAGTGCGGTTTTGGTATATTGGGGATTATCCCTGTTGATTGTTCCGAAGAATATTTCGGTCTGAATGTTTTCTTTTTCGAATTTCGGTCCTAAGAATTTACCGATAAAATAAGCTAAGTCTTCTGATCGCCAATTGCAACTGGGAAATTTATGATTTGAACAAGGCTCGTTCTGAATATTTACAGCCTCGATTTTGATACCTTCTTTCTCGTAAGCTTGAACGAATTTAGTGAAATAGAGGGCGTAGGCATCTAAATATCCCGGTTGCATCTTGAATCCGGTGGTAGGCAGTTCCAATGCTCTTTTTTGCGGTAGTCCGTTATGATTGACGGGGCTGTTATCATATTCGCTGGCATAATGGTTATTGGTTTTCATCCAAGCCGGCGGGCACCAAGGCGATGCCCAGATTTTCAGGCCGGGATGAATTTTCTGAGCTTCTTTGATATAGCGCATCAATATGTGCCGGTCTCTGTCGATACTGAAATTGATCATATCGAAATCATCGACAACGTCGTTCAGAGAATAGAAATTCATAGCGAAATCACTGGCTCCGATAGGTATTCTGCAATAGGTATAGTTGGATTCTTTCGGGCTGAACAGATTAAAAAGAATTTCATTCTTTTTTTCTTCGGGTAAAGTACATAAAGCGTCCCATCCGAGTTCGTTGAAAGTACCGCCCAGACCATCGATATATTGGGCTTTTTCATCAGATATTCGGATAACTTCTCCTGTTTTTTCAGGGGAGTCAGACCACTTTATCCCTTTTCCGTTTTTCCAGTAATTATCTTGAGTAGAGTATTTCCATTCAACTTTTTGTGCAGAAACTCCGGCGCTGATAATGACCGACAAAAATACTGTATATATTGATTTCGTGTTCATAATCGTTTTTTTAGAGTTTTATAGATAAAGTATTGAAGGATTTCGGTTTGAGACTTAGATTCAATACGTTCCCGTTGATTGAAACCGTCATATTTTTGATTTTGTCTTCTTTATTGGCAACGAGAATTATTGTTTTTCCTTCTTTATTTCTGAAAGCTAATAAGTTTTCATCCTGCCCCAATGTTTTCAGTTTGTGATCTCCGGGTTTTACATAGTGACTGAGATGTTTCATAACATAAAATTCAGGAGTGTAATTGATCTGTTTCGTTTTGGAATCGATAACGATCATCGCATTCTGACTCCATCCCCAAGTACTCGTCCCTTTATCCTGTAAGACCATATTCCAGTACATATAGGCATTTGCTCCACCACCGATATATTTTCTGATCAAATCGAATGTATGTTCTGCCGCACCCCAGTCGAAAGTTCCGCCTCCACATTCATTTTCAGTTTGCATCAATCTTATTTTCGGATATTTTCTGTGAATTTCAGCAATAATATCTTTACCTTCCCACTGTAATCCGATACCTTTAATATATTTTCTGGCTTTAGGATCGTTCATTATGTGGTTCACGTCTTCCATACGGTTACAATTGAGTGTGCCGAGCCATAATTCTACATTTGGGAGTTCTTTTTTAAATAACGGACCTAAATGATTAGCTATGAAATTCCGCATTGCTTCGGGAGTCCACAGACAATTCGGCCATTGTTGACGGGAATAAGGCTCGTTTTGGAATTGTAACATCGATACATTTATTCCTTCTTTGCGATAAGCCTTGATATATTTCGACAGGTAAAGAGCATGAGCATCGAGGTATTTCTTTTCTTGAATAAAGTGATCGTCTGCCGCTACTTGGTTTTCGTCTTTGAGGTCATTATGATCACCCGGCTTGGTCGCATAGTGACGGGTTGTTTTCATCCAAGTAGGTGGACTCCAAGGACAAGCCCATAATTTCATGTCTGGGTTTATCGCTAATGCTGATTTTAAATAGGGGATAAGAGCTTCTTTATCTCGTTCTATACTAAAATTTTTCATTTTGAAATCACCTTCCGTATCATTCAGGCTATACCAGTTTCGGGAGAAATCATTTCCACCTATGGGTGTCCGGCAGTAAGTAAAACATACTCCTTCAGTAGGGTGGAATAGAGAGTTCAGTACTTCCTGTTTTTTCTGAGAGTCGAGAAGATTAAGCGCATCCCAGCCCAATTCGTTGAAACACCCTCCGAAACCATCGATTGTCTGTTCTTTATAAGATGTAATCAGAACGTCATATTTAACCTGATTTTGAGCTTTAGAGACAGTTACATTATGTTCGTTCTGCCAGCGGTCGCTATTTGTAGTGTATTTCCATTCGACTTGTTGTGCAGAACAGAAATGTGCAATGCCGATACAGCATAAGATCGGGATAAGTTTTTTTCCTGTTTTCATAGATATATCTGTTTTGTATTTTGGTAATTTAGTTTTTCGGGTAGGGGAGTGCTGAAGGAGGAACATTGTTCATATCGCTACCCCATTCGGTATTACGTTTGTCACCCATTATGAATTCGAGCTTCCCTCCGTTTTTTATATCGTCATGAGAAAACCAAGGTTTTTCCCACGCTTTACCATTCAGTTTTGCTGATTGTATATATTTATTTTCTTCGGAGCAATATTTTCCGATAATGCGGAATGTTTTTCCGTTGCTTAATTTTATTTTTATTTCATTGAAGAACGGGCTACCGATATTATAGGATGGAGATCCCGGAGTAACCGGATAAAAGCCCATCATAGAAAAGACTACAAAAGAAGAAAGTCCACCTCCGTCTTCATCTCCGGGAACGCCCATAACATCGTTTCTGAACCATTGATGTACGAGATCTCTGATTCTTTTTTGTGTTTTCCAAGGTTTACCTGCATAATTATATAGGTAAGGAATGTGTAGAGATGGTTCATTTGCCATGGAAAATTGTCCGACATTCCCTGTTTGATCGGGTAATTGGGCATAAAATTCATATTTGTTTCGCCCTAACCATTCGCTGAATGTTTGATCGAGATTTTCTGAGAATTTTTCAGCACCGCCCATTAAATTCACCAAATCTCCGATATTGTGTTGTACATCCCAGCGGTATGTCCATCCGTTGTTTTCTGCATAATAATCTCGTGCGCCTATACCTCCTGAAAAACGATAATCGAACGGTTCTATGAAGTTTCCATTCTTATCTTTCGGATGGAAGAACGACGTTTGAGGATTAAAAACGTTACGGTAATTATAAGAACATTTCAGATAATATTCCGATTCATCTTTTTTGTTTAAGGCGGCAGCTATTCGCGACAAGCACCATTGGTCATAAGCCGTTCCTAAAGTGACGGGGATCGGCTGGCGTTTTTCAAAACCGTTTACTTCGGGAACTGTTTCTTTTTCTCCCGGAGCCAAAGCCGGGATATATCCGTTTTCTTTGTAAAAACGGTCGAGCCATCCGGCATCTCCCGAAGACCATGGCGCAAGAGTCTTTTCCTCTATTCCTTTACGGGTGTATTCGTAAGCTTTTTTCAGATCGAAGTTCCGGAGACCTTTTTCCCATGCATCGGCAATCGTTGCAACACCGTGGTTGCAGTTCATTCTGCGTGAATCTCCGGTTATCGCCGGGAATGTCGGGAACCACTGTTTTTCCGATAACTCTGCAGCTCGGATAAATGAAACGAGAATATCGTTTTCGACATCTGCATCGATCAATATACGCAGCGGATGCGTTGCCCGGTAGGTATCCCATAACCAATCGTCCGTATAGTAGGCATGGCCATCGTCCTTGTGTACTTTCCGGTCGGATGCACAGTAATAGTAACCGTCTTCACTGATATTTACCGGACGTTCATAACAACGGTACAAAGAGGTGTAAAAAACGGTTTTATCATTTTCAGTTCCACCTTTTACTTCGATTTTCCCTAAAGCTTCGTTCCATATTTTGCGTCCGTTGTTTTTTGTTTTGTCGAAATTGAAATCGGGTATTTCATTTTGTAAATTTTTCTTTGCTTGTTCTATACTGATAAACGAAATTCCGTATCTGGCGTTTATTTGTGTTTGACCGTCAAAACAAAAAACGGCACAAGAATTGTCTCCAGAGGTTTTGGTCTGTGCGGTGTTTAGTTTTTTGTCTTTCAATATTCCGGATTTTGAAGGTATAATATCGGTTTCGAGATAAATATATACTCGGGTATTTCCCCAAGTATTTTGGTATCCTTTGATTGAGTTTCCTTCGATTTCCATTTCTCCGTTCCCGGAATTTAGAATAAGGTATCCCGGTTTATTTTGAGTATATGTCAATCGATAGATCGCAGCCCTATATGTCGGGGTAAATTCGGCTTTTATCTGTTGATTGTCGATGTCCGATTTGTAGTAATAGGGCATAATCTGTTCATTGTCATAATCTGTTCTGATAACAGGAGACAGTTGAGACTCATATCCTTGAAAAGCAGATAAATTGAAACAACAGTTTTCCCGGTGATTGACTACGATTATCGGAAGTCCGTGAATATAGCTTTCCGTGTGGTCTCCCCGTTGGGGATATATGCGCAGCATTCCGTTCGGCAGATGTACGGTAGGATAGGTCGGTTTCAGCAAATGGCTGATGTTACCCATATAAGGGTTTACATAATCGACGGGAGACTTTTTTGCATAAGTACTATATGAAAAAAAGAAAATAAATAAGATCGGTAGGAAAATGTTTCTCATACGTATTCGGTATTTTGTGTGTTTCGTTTCGTAAAGATACTTCCGAAAAGGTTGTTTTTTGTATAAAAAATGAGTCTAAAAATAGCATTTTAGACTCATTTTGCTCTTAAATTGAAGTGTTATGCGTATTTATAACGATCGTATACCCTTTTCTTCCATGGTGATCCAGCAATCTTCGGTCCAAGTGTTTTTATCATCCGTTACCGTAACATTGGTGTCGAAGTATTTGTAGTGCAGATAGAATATCTGTCTGCCTTTTTTATCTACTTCATAGTAATTATCTTCGGCTCCGCCGATCATTTCCACTTGCAGACTTCCGCAGGGAGTTATGGTAATGGATTTGTCGTCATTGATCGTAAGATACATGCCATATTTGTCGATATCTTCTTTAGTCACTTTACCCGGTGTATAAGTATGAGTTCCGACAAATACCCGTACTTGGTTTTTATTGATTGGAGCTACGACTCGAGTTACGTTCGAACCATTGGCTTTTTCTCCGATGGTCGTATGTTTGATCTCGGTTCCCGCAGTCTGATAGTGGGTCGTCGATTCCATAGTCGCATACTCGTTTTTGAGTACGACTTGATATAAAACCTGTTGTTTGTCCGGATTGATCTCATAGTTCGAGGTGCTTTTTATCCGGAGCGGAATCATATAGATCGAATCAGGACTCAGACCTTCGGGATTGACAGAAATAGGTACCAAAGCATAGTTGTCTTCGCTGTCCGCTTTCAATACGGTTCGGTAAGTCGGGATATTATATCTGTCGGATTTCAGTTCTTTTGCGAATTTCGATTCTTCGATATCGAAGTTTATTTTGTTGTACTGGGCAAGGATTTGATCATCCGGTTCCAGTTCTATTGTAACGTCTTGTTTGACATGTTCAGTACCTCCGCAACAAACACTTACATATCCGGTACTCTCTTTCCCGAATTCGTGTACAGACTGAAAAGCCTTATTATCATCGCTCAAAAGATAAATGACTTTTTTATATAATTCGCCTTCGAACTGTTCGTCTTCGTTACATCCGGTTATTCCGGTCAAAGTTAGAAGAAGCAATCCTATATTTAATATTTTTTTCATAATAAACTGTATTGTTTTTGTGATTTATATGATTACCATCCCGGGTTCTGATCCAATAGTCGGGATTTCAATATCTCATTCCGTTCTATCGGTAAGAATACGGTTTTCTTGTCGACAACTCGGTTTCTGTAATCGGAGTGGGTCATGATCGTACGGGTATAGTAACCATCGTTGAGACCGACATTAACATTCATTCCGCTTATGGGCACATTTTCTTCTTCTTCATAAGTACCCCACCGACGTACATCGTAGAAACGACGTCCTTCGCACAAAAATTCGATAAAGCGTTCTCTTTTTATCTGTTCGTCCATTGCGTCTTCCGAAGTGTATTGTTCCGGTTTCAAAGCGGGAAGTCCCGAGCGGAAACGTACTTGGTTGAATGCAAATAACATGTCTTCCAGATTCGAATTTCTGGAGAACGTATAGGTTTGTCCGCTGGGCAGAGTTACCGTATGCGAACTTTGCAAATGATTGATTGCTTCGGCATAAGAAAGCAGAATTTCTGCATACCGGATAATCGGGAACACCTTATTTACCCGTGTCGCACCGTTTCCGTTATACCAATTGTCTTCCGGATGAATATACTTCTTCAGCACATATCCGGTTATACATTGATTTTGCTCTTGTTGTGAAGAACCGGCCGTCTGCGGCCCTGCATTTCCTCCCTTGTAATAATATACGGTTTGGTTTCTGACATTGGTATTTGTGCAAGAAGTGGCCGGCCAATAGCAGCCGTTGAATCCTACGCAAGCATAGAAACGCATTTCCCGGTTTACATACATATTGTATGTCCCTCTTAGTAGGCGGTATCCGGAGAAATATTTTAAGACTCGGGAGTTTCCGGTTTCGCTGTATTCACCGGTGGCTCGGGCTTCCTCTATCGTTTTCCCGTCCTGCATCAGGTAGGCATCGATCACTTTTTGAGTCAGGCACATCGCATTGTACCCGCCCATGTAGATGGGGAATGACTGACGAGTATAGTTTCGTATTTTATCCGAATATTTACCCCAAATCAACTCTTTGTTTTGTACCGGATAAGTCGTTCCGTTGAACATATTGGTATATGATTTTAACGGGTCGATATTTCCTGCTCCATAAGGAAAATCGGCATTCGATACATTTTCGGGCAGTTCCGGAGTGACTTCTGTTGCATCTCCGCCGGGTTTAGAATATACGCGTTCTGCTGTATGAAGTGTGTAACGGCCCATATCCATTACCCGTTTGGCTGCTGCGGCAGCTAACGCCCATTTCCGTTCATCGTAGGTTTGTGATACATAATGAACTCCATCGGATTTACGTTTCCAGTTTCCGAAATAGCGGTATGCTGCCGATCCTCCGTTGAATGCAGGGCTGGCTGCATGCAGCCGCACCCGGGCGATCAGAGCGTATGCCGCACCTTTGGTCGGACGGCCGAAATTTAAGATCGGGGCATCTGCGGGGATATTTTGGGCTGCCAGTTCGAATTCGGAACAGATATAATCGACCGTTTCATCGAATGTGCTGCGTTGCCGTTCATAGTACGATGCGTCTTGGTTGTTGTCGAAAACCAAATCTCCGACAATCACTGCCGGTCCGTAATTCATCAGGATGAAATAGTAGGCATATCCTCTGAGGAAATGGGTATATCCGATCAGTTCTGCCCGTTGCAATGGGGTAATGTCTTTACATTCTCCGATACGGGCAAGGATCATATTGGCTTTCCGGATCACTTTGTAAGCCGGATCCCATGAATTCATACTACATAGATTTGACGGACTTACTTCTCCTAAAGTCAGGGCTTTTCCGTGAAATAGATCTTGTTTCATAAGTGTGAAGATTTCATCGGAAGCTGTTACTCCGGGAGTTACATCATCTCCGAAGATGGCGCTTTCATCGGGAAGTTCTCCGGCTGCTCCCCAAAGGTACTTTTCTAAATTTTTTCGGGATGCAAATACGGAGTCGTATTTCAAGGTATCGTCGAAGTAGTGATCGACATCAAGGAAATCGTCACATGAGCTGATTATGCCGATAATCGGTAATGCTACGATAAACCAGACTATCTTTTTTATATTGTTCATAATTGTCGAAAATTTTTCGTAATGTTTTTATTAGAAATTTACATACATCTGGAATGCGTACTGAGTAGGAATCGGGTAAGCGCCACCGTTATGATCGGCTTGTTCCGGATCCCATAATTTCTCTGGCCCCCATACGCAGAGATTCGATATGACAAATTGCAGGTCTAAGGATCTTACGCCTAACGTTTTCAGAATCTTTCCGGCGGTCAGATTATAGTTTAAATTGATTTCCTGCAATCTCAAATAACGAGAATTGCTTTTCCAGAAAGTCGAGAACTGCGTGTTGTTCGCGCTTTTCCCGTAACTTAATCTCGGGTATCTGGCATTCGGATTCTCCGTAGAGGGATCACCGGAATAGGAAGCCGGAGTCCAACGGTTTTTCTGGTCGGCAACGATTTTCAGTACGTTACCGGTAGCTCCGTTATAGAACGGAATATAGCCTTCACCGTTTTTCCCTTTATCCCAATATCCGTTGTCATCTACATAGTAGTAATCGGTATTTCCGGTTCCTTTGAACAAGACTCCTAATGTAAATTGTTTGTAACGGAATTCACCTCCGAAACCATACATCAGACGCGGATAGTTCGGATAAGACAAAGGTACTTTATCATCTTCATCGATTACCCCGTCACCGTTTACATCTTTGTATTTGATGTCTCCCGCCATATATTCACCGAATGTCTGTTTCGGGCTTTGTGCCACATCCTGTTCGTCCCGGAAAAGACCTAAAGCGATATATCCTCGGAAAGCGTTGTTGACATATCCCGTGTAGTTCTGGTAGTCATACGGTTGGAATGCCTGTTCCCAGTTTTCCACTTTGTTGGCGGAATAGGTGAAATTACCGCGGAGCGTAAGAGTCATGTCTTTGCCGAAATCTTGAGTGAACGAGATGTTTCCGTCCGAACCGTAGCTTTTCATTTTTCCTACGTTTCCGAAAGGCATTTGAGTCAGTCCCACATAACTTGGAATTTGAGAACGTCTTTGGTAAATTCCATCGCGTTTATCCTGGAAGAAATCGACGACGAATTGAAGCTTTTCGTTGAATAAACGTCCTTCGATACCTAAGTCGGCTTTTTTGGCTTTTTCCCATCTTAAATTGTTGGCACCGACCCGTTCTTCTGTAATATATCCGCTACTGCTTCCCCAGCCTCCTCCGTCACCATCGACCATAAGAGTCAAATAGGGAAAACGTTCATCGGTTAATCGGTCGTTACCTACCGTACCGTAAGATGCCCGGATTTTCAAGAAATTCAGCCAAGGCAATCCTCGTTGCATAAATTCATATTGAGTGGGAATCCAACCTACGGCAACCGAAGGGAAGAATCCGAACCGATGTCCGGATTGGAAGTTTTCAGATCCGGTGTATCCGAAGTTTACGTCCATGAAGTAGGTATCCCGAAATCCGTAAGTAATACGTCCGGATAATCCTTGGTAGCGTATAGGTATGGCATACATGCTTCGTAATGTTTCTGCCTTAGCGTCTATGTCTTTATTCATTCGTTGTTCGCTGCTCATGTAATAGTAAAGCAATGCGGATAGTCGGTGTTCTTTGGCAACTGTGGTTTCGTAAGTGGCCGTTGTTTCGAAATGTACTTTATAGAATTGTTCATCTTCATGGGTATATTTGGCCGGTTCTGATTCTACACGTTTGATGATACCGAGTTCTCCGGTATATTTACGAGTTTGGGCATAGTACATTTCGGGACGGATCGACCGGATCTCTTTCAGGTTCGTTTCGGTATCGTAAGCCCCTTGCGCCCGGATTTTTAAACCTTTTAAGAGCATAGATAAATCTTGTTTCAATTCCAATGTCGCTTTTCCCCGGTAATGGCGGATATTGGTCATACCTGTTTTGTTTAACATCACGTATGGAGAATATGCATTATCGACACCATAAGCCGGCAGATGACCTGTCGAATAGATTGTCGGAATGGTAATCGGAGTCAAATTGCGTTGAGTCGCCCAAAGCGCATCCGTATCATTGTTCCCCGGTTCCGATTTGGTGGAAATAAATCCGTCGGCGCCGAAATAGAGAGCCGTACTTTTCGTAAGATTGATATCCAGATTCGATCGGTAATTTACCGTGCGGTATCCCACTTTTGCCGAATATTTAGAGTTCTTGTCCTGTTTGTAGGCTGCCGATTCATTGGACATACCCATACTTAAGTAATAACGGGCCAAGCTACCTCCGCCTCGGGCATTGATGAAGTAGGTCTGTTGTAAGGCATTCTTGTGTAAAAGTTCGTCTTGCCAGTTTACATCGGGATAGAGATCCGGATCGAGTTGGTATTTGATCAGGTCCATTTCTATATCGGAGTATAGAGGTCTGTCGCCTCGTACAGCTCGAGCTTCATTGGCCAATTTGGCATATTCGTACGAGTTCAGGTATTCGGGCATGTTTGTCAAGTGTGAAACGGTCAGATTGATACGTCCGGTGATTTGCAGCCGATCGGCAGTACCTCTTTTGGTCGTTATCAATACGACACCGTTTGCACCTCTTACCCCATAAACGGCCGTTGCCGAAGCATCTTTCAAGACCGAGAAACTTTCGATATCGGCAGGGTCCACTTCACTCAAATCTCCTTCTAATCCGTCGATCAAAACGAGTGCACTGCTATTTGCTCCGAACGTTCCGATACCCCGGATCCAGAATTCCGAAATATTTTTCCCCGGTTCTCCGCTTCGTTGTACCGAAATGATACCCGGAATACGACCGCCTAACATGTTGGCGAGGTTTGTAGCCGGAGTCTGAAGCTCTTTTACATTGACATTGGTTACGGCACCTACCACGCTTATTTTCCGTTGGGTTCCCATACCGACGACAACCGCCTCTTCAAGTTGGTGTTCTGAGGGTGTCAATTTGATTCTCAGATCGCTTTTAGGTCCGGTAATGGCGGTTTCCGAAGGTGCATAGCCTAAAAACGAAACAACGAGAATATCGTTTTTCTGGACTTTTAACGAGAACTTTCCGTCGACGTCCGTGGCGGTTCCCATACCGGCTCTGTCTTTGGCATATACGCTGGCTCCGGGAACCGGTGTGTCGGTTTCATCCACTACCGTTCCCGATACCGTGAATGTTTTAGCGGCTTGCTGTGCAAATACGGAGATCTGACAGCACGCTAATAAAATTATAAATATGATTTTTTTCATTATGGTAGATTTTAATTATTCGATGCAATTAAGGTTATTCGATAGCCAGACGGCGGATACATTGGTTCTCATAATCTCCGATATAAATAATTCCCTCTTTATTGATACAAACTCCGTGAGGACGGTCGAATAGGGCTACTTCCGGGTCACCATCCTGATATCCGGCAATTCCGGCCTGTCCGATTACGGTACTGACCTGTCCTTGAGGTGTCACTTTTCGGATTACCTGGTTTTCCGTATCGGCGATATAGAGATTATCGTCTTCATCGAGAACCAATTGACGGGGTTGATTGAACATGGCGTATGAACCGATACCATCGAGATATCCCGCATTATTTACGATGCCGGCGAACAGTTCGTGCTTTTTGGTAAGTACGTCATAAGTATATATGCAATGACTGTTGGTATATGCCAAATAAAGTTTTGAAGGATTCTTCTGACTGAATGCCATATAAGCGTCACTTTCTGACATTAATCCGGTTGCAACTTGCATCGTTAATCCGGTTTTCGGGTCGAATTTGTAAAGGATACCATTTTGTTTAGCACGAGTGTACATATAGCCATCGACCGTACACATGGCAAATGAATGTTTAAAATTGATATTGACTTGTTCTCCTGTGGCAGGTTTTAAAGCTTGTTTTATCGGACTCCATAAATTTTCGGAAGACATAACCCAATAATCTAAATTACTATCTGTCGGGATATATACTGTATTTCCGTCATCCAACATACACGGTTGGTTCAACGGAGCGCCTGTATCCGGAATCAACAGACGACTGGCATCTTCATCTTCATTTACCAAAATAACTTTATTATTGTTGTAATAGCTATTTCTGTTACGAAGACAAGCAATAATATTGTTGTCCTTATCGATAGTCAGGTAAGTTACCGGAGGCATAGTCGTTTGGGCAAGGTTACCGGTTACTACATCGTCCGGAGCATCTTTAATTCCGCAGACGGTTGTTACCACGGTCTGTATTTGGTAGATAAAATGTTCGGGATATTCGACTTCTTGATCTCCGATTTTGACTTTGACCTTACAGTCGATAATCTGATTTTCATCGCCTTCACCCGGTTTTCTCGGACAGATGGCATAAATCTTGTTTCCGATAGACGATATGACGGCTGCCGGTTTGTCATTGATGAAAACTTTGATGTTTTTAGCATCCGAACCGAAATTATCCCCGTTCAGAATAAGTTTGGTCGCCACACCTCCATTGGTCGGATAGAAATTGGTTAAGGTTATCGGCTTATTGGGATCGTGTGTGGCAGATTTCTCTTTGTCGTCTTTGCAAGAAACAAAAACAAGCATTAACAATACAGCACATAGACTGCTTGTCAGTTTGAAACTTCTGAGTTTTTTCATGATGAAATTAATTTTATGTATAAATTTTTATTAACGCATGTAATGTTGATTTTCTTAATTGTTAGTTTTGGGGTTGCGTATTTTGTTTTTTGAATAAATGGTACAATTTTGCCTGATTGTTAGGTAATGAGTATTCCAACATCCCTTCGGAGATAGTTACCGGATCGGAAGACCAACATTCAAAACTTTTACCTGTATCGATATTATCCGGATCGATATTTAATTTTTTCAAGTCGAGGATTCCGCTTTTTTCTCCTTCATTGTAATTGAAATAAGCAATATAATAGGAGTCTTCTGTTTCTAAATAGAACAGATCTACGGCTCTGTTGGATCCGAATACTTTATGTCCGTATGCCGGACGGAAAGATTTTCCGAGTCTTATGACATTGTTGACTTTTTCGTATGTGGCATATTTTTTAGCTTTGGCTTGAGATGTTGCCGAGCCGATATAACTCCCTTTCGTACTTAAATTATCTCCTAACATGCAATAACCGGTAACAGCTCCGGTTGTCATTCTCGACATATTTTCTGCATCGCTACGGTCTCCCATTACCAGATGGTCGGGATCATTAAAACAATATACCCGGTTGAGCCACCATCCGAAAGAAAGACTGTTCATCATGTAGTTGGTATGCCACATTTCTCCCCAAGCATCGCAACTTATACGACGGGCATGAGCATAATTAGCTGGGAAAAGAGGAGCTATGGATTCGACGATAAACATATCATCTCCGCAGCGTTCTCTCAGATGTTTCATCCCGAAATTGTATGCTTGTACGCCGGTTGTAATATCATCTCTATAATAGCTGTCTGCCTCTACGATTCCGTTGGTCATAAAGTCCAATTTTAAGTATTTGAATCCTGCAGCTTTAAATTTGTCGATAAAGAAATTAATACGGGACAGGGTTGACGGAGCGGTCGGGTCCATGCATCCGGCACCGCAAAGTTTTTTGGTTTTACCATTTACTTTGAGATGTGTTTGGCTATAAAAATAACCGTTATTGCCTTCGAGAGCGCGGTCATTTTCCGGGAACCAATCGCAGAACGGTGTCCAATAAATGCCCGGTACTTGTCCGTTTGCTTTACAATAATCGGCAAATTGTTTCAATTGTTCCCAATTCAGATTGTCCCAGAAAGAGTCCAGTCCTACGAAAACAAGTCCGTCTTCTCCGAAATGACCCTTTCCTTGAATATTTTCTTTGATGAAATCTGATACAGAAATAACACCGTCAAAATTGATATTTCTTTCCATACCGCCCCAACTGTTCCATCCGAAAGGTGTCGGATTATTCCATTCTCTTTTTGGAGCGATAAGTGCATTGACGTCTCCGAAAGTTTCCATACCGGTGCGCCAGTCATCGAAAAGACCTACCAACATCCGGGCAGATTTTATTTTCGTTCCTTTTACAACTCCGTGAGGCTGCAATCGGTTATTATCGATTGCGTCATGTGTAATATTGTGTGTCGCTCCGCTGTAACATTCGAGTTTGTTTATACAAGCTTGAGATAGGGGGCTACCTGTCATTCGTATGGCAGATTTCCATGTATCATGTTCTACAGATCCTATAACCAGACCTTCTTGTGTTTCTCCGTTAAATATGGATGTCACTTCGAAAGAGATCGTATCTCTGGCGAATCTTCCTAATCCTAAAGATGTAGGATCTATTCCTCTGGATAACGGAAGCGACCCGTAAGTAATGAAACCATCGTTATCGAAAGGAACGAATAAAAAACGATTATTGGCATCTTGTGGTAAAAAACGATTTTGTGTTTCTGTATATATCGGTGCGATGTAATTGCTTTCTATTTTCGAAGTTCCTGAAGATAATAGAAATACATCGGTTAAAAAGTAGTCTTTATCCGGATATAGATAGAAACATTGTTGTATCGTCGGATAGGTTGAATTTTCTGTATTCTTATATTCTATAATAAATCTTTTGCATTCACCTGTTGCATCGGAATAATTCTCTTCACTGAATTTTATATCGGAATATGATGAGCTTTCTAAAATCGAAGCATTATGTTTAAACTTGACGGATACGTCTTGTAGAATGGTTGTACCGTCTTTCACAAATTCACTTTTTCGGGTCTCATCATTAAATCGGACGGTCCATTTACCGTTTGTCATATCCTTTGTTGCCGAGTGTACGGTAACTGTTGCAGATAATAAACAAATACAGTAAATCGAAACTGCTTTTGCAAAAAAGTTGACGTTTTTCATTATTATATTTTATTAGAAATTTCTTAAGGCACGAATATCTTGTCTTAAATCGGATATGAAAACTGACGGAAATTGAGAAATTAAGGATCAGGTACGAGGGAGATTCCGAAAAATAGAAGTCCCTTTCGCTGTCTAAGAAAACGTTCGTTTAAATAGACAACAAAAGGGACGGATTGATAATTTTTCTATGTCACTTAATAATATCTATTTAATATGGAATCAGATTCTAAAAAGAGAGAGGATTTTTTTATTCGATTAAACGAACGTCTAATCAGACACATTTTCACCTCTCGTATCTAATTTTCATATCAGATATTATTACAACTAACACGTCACAAATATATTCTATTTTATCTGCTTTTTGTTATACATGTCGTTCAAAAAATAGAAAATTTCGTTCAAATTGACGGATAAATTAAAAGCGGACAAAAGATGAGTCCGCTTTTAATGAGAGTTTTAGCTGATTTCGGGAATACTGTTTAATAAATCAATCTTTCCGTCATCGATTAATTTGAGAATAAGTTCTCCGAATAGAGAATTTTGCCAAGCAAACCATGAACGGGTATAATCGGATGGATTATCTTTATGAAAAGATTCGTGCATAAATCCGGTATTTGCATCGGTCTTTAGCAATTGAATGATACATTCTTTTATTTCTTTATCGTCTCGGCTTGTAAAAGCTTTCATCATAATGCTCATAGGCCAGATCATATTATATCCGATATGCGGTCCTCCGATTCCTTCACCGGCTTTACCTTTGAAAAAATATGGATTATCTTCGCTCCATACAAACCTGCGTGTATTTTGGTAGATCGGGTCTTTTATATCGACATCTCCCAAATAAGCCATTGCCAACAAACTGGGGACATTCGCATCGTCCATAAGTAGCTGGTTACCGAAACCATCCACTTCGAAAGCGTATATTTTTCCGTATTTGGGATGTTTATGAACGGCATATTTCTTTAAAGCGTCACTAACCTCTTTTGCCAGATCTTTACATTGATCTGCCAGTTGTTTCTCTCCGTTTACTTTTTCAAGTATTTCTGCCGCTTTTTTTAATGAGGTTACCGCGAAAAAGTTAGAAGGCACGAGGAATAAGAATGTTGTTGCGTCATCTGAAGGACGAAAAGCCGAAGCGATCAGTCCGACCGGTTTTACCGGATGTCCGTATCCTCCGTTGAGCATCGTATCAGAAGCTCTTTCGGTTTTTCTCATGAATGAGTACGGACCGAGTCCGTTTTTCCGCTGTTGTTCTTTGAATGTTTGTAAAATAGAAGTAACGGCTTTAACCCATTTATCATCAAAAACAGATGTATCTCCTGTTACTTTCCAGTATTCGTATGCCAATCGTATCGGATAGCATAGAGAATCTATCTCCCATTTGCGTTCATGTAACTCCGGTTTCATTTTTGTATTGTCGCTCATCCAATACCCTCCTGTAGGCCCATCGTTAAAAGCATTGGCATAAGGATCGAAGAGAATACATTTAATTTGTCGTCGGATTACACCTTTCAGCATCTTTTGCAGCTTTTTGTCTTGTTGGGCGAATCGAAGATAAGGCCATACTTGAGCACCGGAGTCTCTCAACCACATGGCATGTATGTCGCCGGTATATACAAAGGTGTCGTCTTCTCCATCCTGAGTTCTGTAATGTATAGTCGTGTCGAGCGTATTTGGCAGGCAGTTAGAGAACATCCATGCCAGTTTTTTGTTTTTCAGCATTTTACTGACTCTGTCGATTTCGTTATCTACGGTTTGTGAAACGAACAATCGGGAATCCGGACGTTTAGATTGATATACCGTTGTGTTATCTTGTACGGCATACGCAGGGGATTCGGCTTGAACTTCAGATAAATAAAATGTCGACAAGAATAAGCTTAAACCCAATATTTTTTTTGTTTTTATCATAATGTTATTTTTAGAGTGTTTATAAATTCGATGGCTTATCGGTCATAACGAATCGTATTGTTTCGGCATTGATTAAATCAAAATAGTTGATGAATGGTCGGTTCAACTGTTTGTTGTCAATAAATATTTCACGAATATATTTATTCTTTTCCGAAAGATTTTCCGCTTTTATCGTTAATGTTTTATTTTTCCCGTTTACGTTCAAAGTTATCCGGGTTTCAGGGAACTGCGGCGCTCCTATCGCAAACTCGTTGCTTCCGGGTGTTACAGGATAGAATCCCATAACTGAGAAAATATACCATGCCGACATTTGTCCGCAGTCATCATTCCCATTTACTCCGTCGGGGGTATTACGATAATTGATACGGGTATGTTTGCGTATTAATTCTTGTGTTTTCCAAGGCTGTCCGCAATAATTATATAAATAAATATAGTGATGTCCCGGTTCATTATCGTGACGGTAGTGGTCTTCATTGAAGTTTCGGTCGAGTTTCGCTACAAACGCATCTTTTCCGCCCATCATTTCGATCATTCCGGGAATATCTTGAAGAACACAAAACAGATAAGTCCATTTTGATCCTTCGGTAAATCCGTGTCGGTTATGATCATCCAGATCGATCCATTCTCCGTTATATTTGCGGGGGAGCATAAACCCTTTTTCTGTATTATAGATGTTTTTGTAGTTTTGAGACCATTGCATGAGGGATTTATAATCATCCATTTTACCCATTTCTTTTGCTACTTGTGCGATACACCAATCATCGTAAGCATATTCTAATGTACGAGATACCGATTCGGCTGTTTTATCGTCGGGTACATATCCGATTGTGTGATAAAAACTGGCACCTGCTCTTGCCTCGAAAGAGGTCCATCGGTCGCGGTCTCCATAGCGCCTTTGTGTATCGCAGTCTGGTGGAACCATAGCATTTTTTCGCATAGCTTCATAAGCCAGATCGGTATCATAATTACGTATTCCTTTCATATATGCGTCTGCAATAAGGGCATCGGCATGTGTTCCTATCATAATGTTCGTATATGAAGGATTCGGCCACATTGGCATCCATCCGCCTTCTTTATACATTTGCAGAAGTCCGGTAATCCAATTGCCTGTCAATTCAGGTTCCAGCAATGTCATAAGCGGATGAAATGCACGAAATGTATCCCATAGCGAATAGTCATTGTAGGAAATTCCTTCGTGTACTTTGTCATCGAAAGCACTGTAATATTTACCATATTCCGAAAATTCACGAGGAAATAAGTAACAATGGTATAATGCAGTGTAGAAAATACTTTTATCATTATCTTCGATGCCGGAGACTTCTATCTTCGAAAGTTTATCGTTCCAAGCCTGTTTTGTCATTTGGCAAAGCCGATCGAAATCCCAGTCGGGTAACTCTTTCTCCATGTTGATACGGGCTTGTTCTAAACTGATAAACGATGTAGAAATTTGTGCTAAGACTTGTTCCTTATTAGCGGTGGCAAATTCTACGTATGCACCCATTCGAGCTCCGGTTTGTTCTGTTTTCCCTTTAAAAATCTCAGATTCGCTCCATGTTCCGAAATTTTGTATTTTTTTGTTGAAGCGAATGATAAAATAGCCTTTGAAATTCGGTAGTTCAGGACCGATTTGCGCAGCCTGCCGATCGGGATTATAGCCGACAATTTCGTTTTTATCAGGGTCGATTTTGATCCATCCTTTTATTTTTTGCAGTCGTGGTCCGTAATCATTGCACCAATCATTGAGTTTTGGATTCAGATTGATTCCTTGTATGATCAGACGGGCATTATTACTTTTAGGAAATGTAAAACGGAATAAAGCACAGCGACTTGCAGCGCTTATTTCGGCCTTGATATTCTTTTTATTTTCTGAAGGCAGGTTTACAGAATAGTAATAAGGTGTTGCTTTTTCCTGCTTATGGTCGAAAATTATCTGTCTATCTTCTGGCAATACTTTTATTTTTTCTCCTATTTGCGGCATCAAAGAGACGTAGCCGTAATCTCCCATCCATACGGTCGGTTGGTGGGATGCCAAAAATCCCATGATAGATTTATCATCATAAACGTAAGCCATGGTCCCCATTTTGTTTTCGCGGGTTTGCGGCATAAATTTAGTCATGGCGAAAGGTGTGCCGACAAATGGAGATGTTCCGCCTTCTCCTTTCAGTGCAGTTCCAATCATCGGATTGACATAATCAACTGCACTTTTCTTTCCTGAGCAAAAGAAAGAAACCGATAGCGAAAGCAGAATAAGGAAAGATGTCTTCTTCATGTTGTTGTGTTTGATTATTAATATTGAGAATTTCAGTTTTTCAAGATCCATTCACATTGGTCTGTTATGGTTTCTTTATCGAATGTTCCGGTTACGCGGATTTTATTTTTCCCGGGTTGTAATCGGATGTTTTTCCAGATAAAGATATTGTGATCTCCGCTATTTCCAGCATATTTCATCCCGTTTACGTATAGAGTGATATCTGAACAGTTCGAGTATATTTTTATATCGGTTTCCGGTTCTGTCCGTTCGATATGACGTTTGCTCGTAATATGTAGGACCGGTTTTTCCGACCAGTTTGCTTTATAAAAATAAAATGCATCTTTCGGAGTCTTTCGGTCGTATGTAACTAATCCTTTGTCATTCATACCATAAGTATCTCCTTCTTTCCGTCCGCCGCTGGCGAAGTCGAACATGTTCCAAACAAAAGAACCCCAAACGAAGTCTCTTTTATCGATTTCTTTATAATTTCCTTCATGAACGATCGCTTGCCATTCTTCAGGATGAAAATCCCCTTCGCATTTCGGAGCTTTCTTCATTCGCTGTTGATGATGCTTGATGCTTGCTCCAGCTCCGTATTCACTGATGCAAACGCCTCTTTTTTCATCTTTTTTCCAATCGATCGACGCTCCCATTGTCTCAGGTTCAGCCCAGTACCAGCCCGGGTATGTGTTGAATGCCATGATATCGGTAATCGTGTTCTCCGGTCGTCCTTCGATGTTCGCTGCTGCTACGGTAAGGCGGGTAGGATCTTCTTTGTGTGCGAGATCGTTCAGCTCTGCAACCAGTTTTTCCGGATTCCCTTTTTCCAATTCGTTGAAAAGACTCCAGCAGAATATCGAAGGGTGATTGAAGTTTTGGCGAATGAGTTCGGTCAATTGTTGTTTCAGATTTTCTTCAAATGCAGTCGATTCAGTTCCATTTCCTATAAAAGGTATTTCGGCCCAAACCAACAAACCTTCTTTATCACATAGAGAATAAAAGTAATCGGAGTGGGGATAATGTGCAAGTCTTACTCCGTTTGCTCCTATTTCTTTGATGAGTTGCATATCTTCTTGGTGATCTTTTTCACTGATCGCCCAACCTTTTCCGGGTCGGTCTTGATGGCGGTTTACCCCTCTTATCTGGTAAGATTTCCCGTTCAGGAAAAATCCTTTTTGGGGATCGACCTTAAAATAACGTAGTCCTGTATACACCGATAAGGTATCAATGACTTTTTTCCCTTGTAGTAACTCACAGAAGAAACGATATTGGTTTGGAGCCGCTTTCCCGTTCCATAAAATAGGGTTGTCTAAATATATTCTTTGATCGATAGCTACCGTGTTTTCCGAAGCTCTGATTTCTTCGTTCTCTGAGGTTGTTACGAGTTTACCGGTCGGATCGAAAACAGACGTGCGGAGTCGCAGTTTTTTATTCCCGGATATATCCCCATCGATTTTTGTGGTAATATCTATGGTTGCTTTATGATCCTGTATTTCTGTTTGTTTTATATAAATCCCCGATGAGGCGTAATCAAGCGGTGTTATACATGTTTGAGGAAGAATGAGAAGAGATACGGGACGATATATGCCTCCGAATATAGTAAAATCTCCGGATAGAGGAGCTATATCGGGGTTGAGAATATTATTGGCCTTAACGATCAGCTCGTTGTCCTTCTTTTTAAGATATGGGGTGATTTCGAAGCAGAAGGCATTGAAAGCCCCTTTGTGATTACCGAGATATTGTCCGTTCAGGAATACATCCGCTTCTTGGCTGACCGCTTCGAATCTGAGGAATACACGTTTTTTTTTCGTGTTTTTAGGCAAATCGAAATTATATCGATAGGTTCCTTTGCCTCGATAATAATCTGCCGTTGTCCCGTCTTGTGCATTCCAGCTATGTGGGACGGTTACATGTTCGACTTGAGATGAAATCTCGGTGTCGCCTTTAAAAAATTGCCACTCTCCCGATAGGGAAATCCGATCTCTGAGTTGAGCGGATGATTGAATAATTAAAAATGTAAATAAGAATAAAGATAACCTGTATTTAAGCATAGTATTCAATATTTAAATTATATTACAAATATAGAGTGAATCGATAAGTGTTCTTGTAATAGGAGTGTCAATTTTTGAAAGATTTGTTTCATTTATACCGTAATGAGGCGTTTGAGATATTGTAATTTCGACCAGATTGTTATTTTTTGGAATATATGTTTGTTTTTTTATATATACATTTGCGAAAAGCAAAATTTATGAATACCATGAAGAGGTATCTTTTAGGAATAATTGGTTTGTTAAGTCTGATTACCTTGCAGGCTCAGGATTATTCGTTTAAATATTATTTTACCATCATAAACGGTCATGATGGCCTTTCACAGACCGATATTAAAGCTATATTACAAGATAGCGAAGGCTTTATGTGGTTTGGAACCCGGAATAAATTGAACCGATTCGATGGAAATTCCATTCAGGTATTTGATTGTTACGATTCTATAGCTAACAAACGAAACAATAATATTTCGTCGCTTTATGAAGATAAAAATAAACATCTTTGGATAGGTACGGATAAGGGAATCTTTATTTTCAATCCGGTTTATGAGACTTTTACTTTTGTCAATGACTCGACAAAGAGCGGAATAAAAATGAAAGATTGGGTGTCGGATATAAGGGAAGATGCCGACGGAAATATCTGGATTGTTTTACCTAATCAAGGTTTATTCCGCTATGATAGTGACGGGTTGGTGCATTATCCTTTCGGAGATCCTAAACTTCCCGATCAAGGTAATCCTCAATGTCTCTGTGTAGATCGAAGCGGACGATTATGGGTAGGGACAAATGGTAAGGGTGTTTACCTTTATAATAGGGAGAATGACAAATTTACCCAATATTTGGGTGATAATTCCGGTGAAACCTTGTTCGGAGAGAATATTTACAAAATGTGTGATTACGGCGATGAGTTGGTAATCGGAATACATGAAGGAAAGTTGAGAAAACTGAATAAGCGAAAAAATATTTTGACAGACGTCAATGCTCCTGAAGTACATTATAAGATTATTCGTGATGTAGCTTGTTTTGACGATGAATTATGGGTGGGAACTCAGTCGGGCGTTTATGTTATTAACGAATTAAAAAACAAAATATCACATATCTATAATGATCCGATGTGCTCTTATTCATTATCTGATAATCAGATCGGACGAATTTATCGGGACAGAGAAAACGGTATATGGATCGGAACTAATTTGGGGGGAGTGAATTACTGCCCTCAAAGAGGAATAGAGTTTACAAGACATATACCTTTGAGTAGACCCTATACGATCAGTAGTAAACGTGTGAGAGAGCTTGTGGAAGATGAAGAAGGAAATATATGGGTCGGTACAGAAGATGCCGGCATCAATATTTATGATCCTCATACCGGTGCATTTAAGAAAATAGGAAGGGATGTAGGATCTAAATCGGTTTGTGAGAAGTCATTGGCTCTTTTGGCCGATAAAAATTATATATGGGCGGGATCTTTTAAGAATGGTCTTGATATAATCGATCGGAGAAATTTCTCGGTCCGTCATTATTCCGGAGAACAGTTGGGATTGAATGAAGCCAGTATATATGCTTTATGTGAAGACCGTAAAGGTAAAATCTGGATCGGTAATGCTTGGGGGGTATATGTCGGAGATAAAAAAACTATGACCTTTACCCGACTACCTCAATTCGAATTGAGCTATATATTCGACATAATAGAAGATTCTGACGGATATATTTGGGTAGCGACAATGGGAAATGGCGTTTATAAATATAATCCTGAGGATAGAAAAATCAAGCATTATATGCATCGTGAAGGAGATGATGTAAGTTTGAGCTCTAATTCTGTTAGCAATATTAAGGAGACTTCTTCCGGAGAAATTTGGTTTTCTACAGATCGGGGAGGGGTATGTCGATATAATAAGGCAGAAGATAATTTTACGACATTTTCTGAAAAACAAGGATTGCCTGACGATACAGCGTATAAGATATTGGAAGATAAAAATCGTAATTTGTGGTTCGGGACTAATAAAGGATTGGTAAAGTTTGATCCCGAAACAGGGCAGAGTGAAGTGTTTACTACCGATAACGGCTTGCCGGGAGACCAGTTTAATTATAAATCGGCATTTGTGAGCTCGTCGGGGATATTCTATTTTGGAAGTTCTGAAGGTTTGATTTCTTTTGATCCTTATCAGATGCAAAAAAATAGTTGTATACCTTCGGTTTTTATTACGAAGTTGTTGATTGGAAATAAGGAGGTTACACCACGTTCAGAAAATTCACCTTTGCAAAAGAGTATCTTATATACCGACAAGATAACGTTGAATTATGATCAGGCGAGTATCGGTTTTGAGTTTGTGACATTGAGTTATGTGTCTCCGTCGGCTAATGTGTATGCCTATAAAATGGATAATATCGATGATGATTGGGTATATACACGTGATAATCATAATGTTTCTTATGCGAATATTCCTCCGGGAAAATACACTTTCCGGGTAAAAGGAGCTAATAATGACGGATTGTGGAATGAGAGCGGAGCTGTAGTGGAAATAACGGTTTTACCTCCTTGGTGGAAAAGCCCGTTGGCGTATGTTATCTATTGTTTTTTGGCTGTGTTGATATTTTATTTATGGTTCCGTTGGTATAAGAGCAGGAGTGAAATAAAAACAGCAGAAAAACAGCAGTTGTTTGAAAGTGAAAAAGAGAAAGAGCTATATAGTTCAAAAATCGATTTTTTTACACATATTGCTCACGAGATACGTACACCGGTAACTTTGATTAACGGACCGTTGGAATCGATGTTGGAAATGAATATTACCGATCCCGAAATAAAAAAGAATCTTCAGATAATGAGCCGGAATACTTCGGAACTGTTGGCGTTGATCAATCAGTTACTGGATTTTAGAAAAATGGACGGTAATCAAATGCAGATGAATTTTGTATCTCTGAATGTCGTGGATATATTGAAAGATGAGTATCAACGCTTTGAAGCAATGGCTTTATCGGAAAATCGGCATATGGAACTTATTTTACCGGAATTCGATATTTATGTTTTGGCAGACCGTAGTTCTCTTATAAAGATCTTGAATAATTTATTTTCGAATGCAATCCGGTATTCGGATGATAAGATTATAATAAAAGTTGAACCGGGAGAACCTGATTTTAAAATTGTTTTTTTAAATGACGGACAATTAGTACCTGTTGAGTTGAGAGAAAAGATTTTCGATCCGTTTTATCAAATGAAAAAGGATGCGAATGCTCTTTCGAGTTCGGGTATCGGTTTATCGTTAGCCAGATCTTTGAGTGAGCTTCATCATGGCTCTCTTATTCTTGAAGAACGGGATGAGATGAATTGTTTTGTACTGAGACTTCCTGTGGCGCAAAATGTAGAAAAGAGTGATACATTATCTTTGAATGAAGACTTTTTGCCGGAAGATAGTGTCATAGATGATGAAAAGCAAAATACAGAAGTAGTTCTCGTCGTGGAAGATAACGTAGAATTGCTTCATTTTATGGTGGATAAATTGAAGCAACAATTTATCGTAGAACAGGCTCAGAATGGTGTCGAGGCTTTAAAAATATTAGAAGAGAAAAATATTGATCTTGTTGTTTCCGATATAATAATGCCTGAAATGGACGGATTTGAACTTTGTCGGAATATTAAATCTAATATCGAGTTCTGTCATATTCCGGTCGTTTTGCTCACGGCTAAAAATGATTTGGATAGTAAGATCGAAGGGTTGAAGATGGGTGCTGATGTATATATAGAGAAGCCTTTTTCTTTCCAGTATTTATTGGCTCAGTTGACGTCTTTGTTCGATAATAGGAAGAGGGAGAAAGAAGCATTTATGAGAAAACCTTTCTTGCCGGTTACTTCTATGGGAATGAGTAAAGCCGATGAGGAGCTGATGAATAAGTTGATCGGTATTATAGAAGATAATATAACAGATCCGAATTTTGGGGTAGAGCGATTATCCGAAATAGTTTTTATGAGTCGTTCGAGTCTTCATCGTAAAATTAAAGTTATTGCCGGAACTTCTCCGGCCGATTTTATCCGGTTGATCCGTCTTAAAAAAGCAACGGAACTAATCATTGATGGACGCCATAGAATAGGTGAAATATGTTTCCTTGTCGGAATTAATTCTCCGTCGTATTTTATAAAATTATTTCAAAAACAGTTCGGTATGACACCAAAAGAGTTTGAAAAACAGCAGCGGCAATCTTCTTAGCCGTAGCGTAATTATTAGACACATGTAATCTTAAAAATATGAAAAATTTTTGTTTGTTATTAGCATGCCTATGTGTATGCTCGGTTTTCTCGTGCTATGCTCAAAGTATTATGCCGGGAAAAGAGTGGAAAGATACGGATGGAAATCCGATAAATGCGCATGGTGGAGGTGTCTTGTATCATGACGGGACATATTATTGGTATGGGGAGTATAAGGGTGAGCATACATATCGCTCTCCCGGTGTTGATTGGGATTGTTACAGGACCGAAGCTGGCGGTGTCTCATGTTATTCTTCGAAAGATTTATATAATTGGAAATTCGAAGGCATTGTATTGGAACCGGATACACTTAATCCTCATTCCGACATCCATCCATCCATGGTTATAGAACGTCCGAAAGTCATATATAATGATGAAACCGGAAAATTCGTTATGTGGATGCATATAGACAGTTATAATTATTGGAAGGCAGCGGCTGGTGTTGCTGTTAGTGATTCTCCTACCGGAAAATTTACATATTTAAGATCTATGCATCCTAATGGACAGATCAGTAGGGATATGACCTTATTTAAAGATGATGATGGGAAGGCATATCATATTTATTCGTCAGAAGGAAATGCAACTCTTTATATTAGTTTGTTGACTGATGATTACTTAGATCATTCAGGGACTTATACGAGAAATTTCCCGAATAAGTTTAGAGAAGCTCCGGCCATATTTAAGAGAAATGGTAAATACTATATGGTTACTTCTGGTTGTACAGGATGGGATCCTAATGAGGCGGAGTATGCTGTGGCTGAATCGATATTAGGGCCGTGGAAAGCTGTCGAAAATCCTTGTCGGGGGAAAGATGCCGATAAAACTTTTTACGGACAAAGCACTTTCATTTTGCCGGTAAACGGGAAGAAAGATGGCTATATAATGATGTTTGACAAGTGGAATAAAACGAATTTGATCGATTCGAGATATATTTGGTTACCAATCGTTTTTGAAGGTGAAAATCTCACGATTCCATGGATGGAGGCTTGGAATTTAGACAATATGGATTTCCGTTTTGTCGGTGAAAACCGAAAGTAGGATTTAATCTTCTATATATTGGATTGGGAGTCTGTCTAAAATTTCCGATAAGAAAATTTAGACAGACTTTAAGCACTTAAAAATAGTTGTAGGGGTAAAGTATAGCTTTATTAATTCGAGATTTCTATTTATTGAACGATTTGTGCTATAAAAAAAGATAATGAATAAGTATCTTTATCGTGATAATTTTATTCTATGTCAATAATAAACTAACATCATGAAAAATAGGTTGATAAAGGAAATTTTGCTATGGGGCGGAATTTTTTGTAGCCATATGCTGTTACAAGCTCAGGTTGCGGGAGATGTTGCGAATGTGAAATTTGAAGAAGTGGAGAATCCTGTCCCTAAACAGGCTGCTGTAGGCGGCAATAAAGGAACGAATCCTGCCGGTTGTTTTTATCATGCAACATATACCGGAAGTGCATGGGGAGATTATAATAATGACGGGTATTTAGATCTTTTTTATAGTGACAAGAACGAGCATATCCATGCATCGAAAATCCAGTCTAATTTTTATAAGAACAACGGGGACGGTACATTTACCCGACTTGAGTCTCCTTTTGAGGGTACGGCATTTTCTTGTCCGGTATGGTTTGATATGAATAATGACGGTTTGTTGGATCTTCTTCTTCCGGGTTTGAATGATTGGAACTATGCCTGGTTGGATGGGGATACTCAATTTGATCAAATAAAGACTCATTTGTATATCAATCGAGGAATAGCTTCTGACGGGACAGTTACTTTTGAGGAAATTCCTGAATCGGAGACGGGGATATTACCGATATATAATGGTAAAACCGGAGGTAAGGGGCATAATTGGGTTTCAGTCGGCGACTATAATAATGACGGGTATGTCGATATTATTATGACCGGTTTCGATGATTGTGCACGTCCTGATTCGGAACATCCTGAGGATGCCGTAAGGGTTGTTTATTTGTATAAAAATATAAATGGAGAGCGTTTTGAGTTACAATCATCTCCGTTGAAAGGCGGAGGTGCGTTTCATGGAGAGACAGACGGTAGTGTTTGTTTTTCTGATTTGGACGGTGACGGATGGTTGGATATTATGTCTTCAGGATACGGTCTTTCTCGAAATTCGGAATTGCATATTTATTGGAACAATGGAAACGGAACATTTACAGAAAGTGACCAGACCTTCTTGGGGGTAAATGATTCTTCATGCGGAATTTGCGATTTGAATAACGACGGTTTGCCCGATCTTGTAGTTCCTGGATATTATTTTAATACTAAAACCAAGCAGTTTTATTTTTATAAAAATCTCGGTGATCGAAAATTTGAAAAAGTCGATGTGGCAATTTTGGAAGGGATCGATGGCGGACAATTATCTTTCGGGGATGTAAATCAGGATGGTCTGACCGATATTTTGGTCGGAGGACATGGTGCGGAGCATGAACACACGACTTGGTTGTATATCAATCAAGGAGACTTTGATTTTGCTGTATATGGAGCACATTACGATGATCCGTTTGGTAAAAAAGGACATTTCAACCGGATAACACATGGAAGTCACCATCTGATCGACTATGATAATGACGGATTTTTAGATGCTTGGTTGATGGGATGGTCTAATGGAGAGTGTTCGAATGGTTGTGAAGCGAAGTTGTGGAAAAATATAGCTTCGACAAAAGGTGTAAAATCCAATGAAGCTCCTGCTGTTCCTGCAAATCTTGTTGCTTCTTTTGATAAAAGTACGGATGTAGCTACGTTTACATGGAGTGCACCGACAGATGATGTGACTCCGTCTGCAGCATTACGATATAATTTTTATCTTCGTGAAAAGGGTTCTGATAAAATATTTATGACTGTCCCGGCAGATCTTCAGACCGGATTTGTGCGGGTGGGAAAAATATCGGGCGAGCTTATCCGATGCTCTTATCAGATGAATATTAAAGCTGCGGGAGAGTATGAGTGGGGAGTGCAGGCTATCGATAATGGAAATAAAGGAGGAATATTTGCAACATCTACGTTAAAAGTAGAGGAAGTGAGCGGGACAGATGCCATTTCTAAAAATGAGGATATTCGGATGTGGAATGTCGGAGCTTCTCTTTATTATGCGATCGAAGGAGCTGGAGAACTTACACTATTTAATACTAACGGAGGAATCGTTTCTCAAAAACAGATTTATCAATCTGGTAATTTTGAGTTACCTGGAAAGGGTATCTATATCGTTATGATCAGAACTGCCTCTTCTGTAAAAAGACAGAAGATAAGTTTTACCTAAAGTAAGTTTATTATTTTGTGTAGTTCCTTTTATAAATAGAAGGAAAT
>NZ_CEWDCG010000007.1:0-35782 GCF_982436375.1 Coprobacter sp.
CCCGCCGCAGCCGTTGCCAACCAAGGAAAACCTTTCTCCAGCTTCGCAACTTCGAGATTACCGACATTCTCTATTGCTACCAGCACATCATTCATAGGCCGACCCAATCGGGTAATTCCTTTTTCAATCAAGCGCGCATAAGGTGTATCGGTCTTTTTACAAAGATTCAAAGCCGCATCTACATCTCCTTCATGGATATAGTCTTTGATGCGATCCATAAACGTACGGTCTTCCCGTGCCGCTTTACGGATGACCACAGCACGTTCTATAAAGATATAAATTGCCAGAATAGACAATATCAGGAGCGGAATCATAATAACACCGCCTTTCAGCGACAAATCCCACATATTCAACTCAGCAACAGGAGCTGCAGTCGTCCCGGCAGAAACCGGCATTACCATATTAGCATCAGCTAAAAGAGAAAGCAACAAATTCATATAATTTTATTTTTCGGTTATCGATGTTATTTAAGACAATCTTTATATTGGCGAATAGTCTCCTGCAACCCCAGATAAAGGGCATCAGTGATAAGAGCATGCCCGATAGAAACTTCATCCAAAACAGGAATCTGCTCATGAAAATATCGCAAATTCTCAAGATTCAGATCATGTCCGGCATTGATACCCAAGCCCAATTTATGAGCCAATGCCGCAGCTTTGATAAAAGGAGCGACAGCTTTTTCACGATCCGAAGCATAAGCCGAAGCATACGGTTCGGTATATAATTCGATTCTGTCCGTCCCGGTTTTGGCGGCAAACTCTATCAATTCAGGATCGGTATCCACAAAGATCGATGTTCGAATACCGACTTGATTAAATCGGTCTATTATCTCGCTTAAAAAATCGAAATGCGTACGTGTATCCCAACCGGCATTGGAAGTGATCGCATCCGGAGCATCGGGAACTAACGTCACCTGATTCGGTTTGACTTGCAACACCAAATTTATAAAAGGATCGGACGGATAACCCTCAATGTTGAATTCAGTTCTTAACTGAGGTCTGAGCTCATGCACGTCAGAATAGCGGATATGTCGTTCATCCGGCCGAGGATGTACCGTGATTCCGTCAGCGCCAAAAACTTCACAGTCCAGCGCAACTTTCAAGACATTAGGCATATTACCACCTCTGGCATTACGCAACGTGGCAATCTTATTTACATTTACACTTAATTTGGTCATTTTTCCAAAATTAATTCTACTTATGATAAAAAGAACTTTTTTCGACCCGGTAAGACTGAAAAATATCTCCGAAGCCAAAAATTTTATGTACGTTTGCAAAAGAACTTTGTGCTGATGCAAAATTAATAGGTTTTACAGAAATCTAAAGAAAAACGTTAGCAAAAGATCAAAAAGCTCATAAAAAATGTAAATAACGATGAGAATAGCCATTTTCGGGAATTTATATCAAGCAGAAAAAAGCATACAGGCAAAGCATCTTTTCAACGCATTAAGCAAATATAATGCGGAAATTCTTATTTGTGAAGAGTTCTACCGCTTTCTGCATACTGTAATGAAAATAGAACCTCGATACAGCAAGCTGATTACAGACAATAATTTTTCGGCAGATATGGCTCTCAGCCTCGGCGGAGACGGAACATTCTTAAAAACTGCCGAACGGGTCGGTAACAAACACATCCCGATATTGGGAATCAATACCGGACGTCTCGGATTTCTTGCCGATGTAGCCGAAAATGAAATAGATGAAGCTGTAGCAGAACTGTTTAACGGCGATTACCGAATCGAAGAACGTTCTCTACTACAACTAAAAGCAGATGCTCTCCCCGTTAAGTTTTGGCCTTTTGCACTGAACGAAGCCGCCATTCTGAAAAGAGACAGTTCTTCAATGATCACCATCCGCACATATTTGAACGATGTATTTCTGAACACCTATCAAGCTGACGGGCTAATTGTTTCGACTCCTACCGGATCGACCGGATATTCATTGAGCGTAGGCGGCCCGATACTCGTTCCGCAAGCTCCGAACTTCGTAATAGCACCGGTTGCTCCCCACAGTTTGAATGTCCGTCCTTTGGTATTCAATGATCAAGATACGATCCGTATGCAAATCGAAAGCCGAAGTAACAACTTTTTGGTAAGTCTGGACGGACGTTCCGCCATGATGGGTACAAATCATGAATTAATTATTTGCAAAGCCCCTTTCACCATCCCTATCGTAAAACGGAACAATCACGTTTTTAACGATACCTTACGAGACAAACTCATGTGGGGAGCAGATAAACGATACAATATATAAATTGATCTATTTTTAATATTTTCACAGGAATATCGGTTTTATTTTCTTATTTTTGCAATCGAATATTAAAAATACAAGATATGCTTAGAACCGATTTACCACAATTCGACATATCTGAAAATATCATTATAGGAACAGATATCACCGAAGAAATCTTGGCATTTTACAAACAACCGTTCCGATTAAAAGCCGGAATCTTCGTGTTATGTTTAGAAGGAGAGATACATGCTTCCATAAAAATGACCGACTATTATATAAAGAAGAATGATTTCGTCTCTATTTTACCGGGAAATATCCTTCAGTTTATCGGACAACAAGGAAAAGTCCGATTGTGTTTCGTCGCTTTTTCATCGGAATTTCTGAGCCAAACCAACATGGTAAAATTTTCAGCAGATTTCCTGCCTCAAGTCATAGAAAATCCGGTAATATCCTTAAAACAAGAAAGCGCAGAACTTCTTGCAGAATATTTTTCTTTACTGGTGAAAACCCAGGAACAGATCACAGAAATATTCAATACGGAAATTACCAAGAGCATCCTACAATCGATGCTGCAAGGAATCGGATACATGTATCAGAAACATACATTGAATCCGCCTGCCCTTACCCGGAAAGAAGAAATCCGGAAACAGTTTGTCGGACTTGTCATGCAACATTATACACGAGAACGTTCCATCTCATTTTACGCCGAACAACTGAATATCACTCCGCAACACTTGTGCACGACCATAAAGCAAATCACAGGATTTACCGCCTCCGACATTATTGCCCGAATGGTAATCCTCGACGCTAAAGCCCAACTAAAATCGACAGAATTGACAATACAGGAAATTTCTTACTCCTTGAATTTCCCGAACGTATCATTTTTCGGAAAATATTTCAAACGCCATGTCGGCATGAGTCCTCAAGCTTATCGCAACAGTCAATAAAATTATACCAAAGAAGAAAGCCCTTATCCGAATCAAACGGACAAAGGCTTTTAAAATAATAATCCCTTAGAAGCAATCTAAATCAACCGAGCCACCTATATTATATTCCCCTGATACTGATTCAATACAGTGTGTATTCCGGGTAACGAAATAAACCACATTACCATACCGGCAACAAAAGCTATGCTCCACAATATAACCAACAAGACTGTCACCCAGCGGGATTGGGGAGGGAAATTAAATACACGCCCTAAAACCATTCTCAATACGGCATATACCGGAATGGCCAGCAATACCAGCAAAACGGCAGTCAACATCCACGGATAATGAACGACAGAGAACATCTGCATAAAAAACGGATCTATGCCTTGCGTAACAATTCCAACCGTGCCTCCGGCCGCCGCCAATAACACAAACAATAAAGAAGACAAAAGAACCAGCAAAATAAAACCAAGACATCCACCGAAAATTATAAATACGAATTTCAATACGATCTTAATTGCCGAAAGCACATAATCACCGAAAGTTTTTTTCTCCGGTCCTAATTCCTCTTTTGCTATCGTTTCGGAAACAAATCGTTTGATATTATCGACCGTCGCCGCCTCCCCTCTCATCTCTAATTTCTGTGCAGCAGTTTTAGCCTCCGGAATACAAATCCACAAAACCAAATAAATCAGAAGCGCATATCCGGTAAGAAAAGTAAACAATACGAACAAAATGCGGACAAGCGCTGTGCTGACACCGAGATAATATCCCAATCCTGAAGCTACACCGCCAAGAAAAGCATCGTCCTTATCCCTAAACAGACGCCGTCGGTTTCTCTCGGGAATTTTTTCCTGAGGTGTCGTTCCATCCTCCCCTTTTTCAGTATCCTGATTTTCAACTTCTTTTTCTCCGACCTCCTTATCATCGGTTTCAATATTCAGCGTATCAGAAGCAAAATCTTCGGGATGTCCCATCACAGAGATGATTTCATCCACCTCGCGCACCGTAATTATTTGCATACCGAAACGCATTCTTTCTTTAAACAACTCGGCAATACGAGCCTCGATATCGCTCAATATCTCGCTTGCTCCTTCTTCATTCCGGAAATAATCGTTCAGACTTTCCAAGTAATCCTGCAACTGGCTATAAGCGTCTTCATCGATATGATATACCGTATTATTCAGATTTACCGTTAGCGTCTTTTTCATATCTATTATATATATTATTTATCATCTATATAAAACTATATCTCCCGAATATGTTCGACTGTGCGGTTCAATTCTATCCAAGCACTTTCCAACTCATTCAGGAACGCTCTCCCGGTCTCTGTCAAACGATAATATTTTCGAGGAGGACCTTGAGGAGATTCTTCCCATTCATAATCAAGCAGACCGGCATTTTTCAAGCGTGTCAACAGCGGATAAAGCGTACCTTCGACCACAATAAGACGAGATTCTTTCAAAGATTGTATAATATCCGACACATACGCCCGCTTTTTACTAAGAATCAAGAGCGTACAATACTCAAGAATCCCCTTGCGCATCTGAGATTTTATATTTTCCGTATTCATACATTACACCTTTACGCTACAAATATAACACAAAATATAAATACCTTGTAATACAAGGTACTAATTTTAACCTTATATAGACGTTAAAAACATTTATATAGAAAATTTCCGATACATATAAATATTCTTAACCCCAAACAGATCAGAACAAAACACGAAAAAAAATGAAAAGTACATATACAAGAAACACAAAGTGTAATATTGCTAATTTTAAGCACAAGCCACAAAAACAGGCGGATTATGCGGTCATTAAGATCGACTTAAAAACAGCACAAATTAAAGAATGATAAACTCAATCAGTTGTCAATGCAAAAATGATCGAATCAGCAGATTTAAATGGAGCAATTGTGATAAGTCAAAAAGGAGAGGTAATATAACACAAAGCGATCCTCTAAAAATACGACTGCGATTACCCGCTACTTTGGTATCGGATAATCGCAGAAGATCTTCAGGCTCGCAGGCCCGAACACCGCAAATATACATATAATATTTTAATATACAATAGCATGATAATGCCAAACAGATCAGAACAAAACACGATAAAGAAAACTATTTATGCAAATTTAGTTCACCTAAAGTCTGTTTAAATTTTGTTCAGGTCAAGTTTAATACCTTCTTCTAATTTTTTTGTTCTTACAAAGGAGATAGTAGACCATCCGATGAATGAAAGCGAGAAAACAGTGTAGAAAAAACACAAAAAATAACCGGATAAAATCTCTTTGTAGGAAAATTTATATAGACTCTAACATTTATAGACACACAGTATTTGATAAAAACAATATATTTGCCACATGAAAAAATATCAATACGAAGACCCCGAATTCGGTACAATAATTCTGTATCTCCACCCGACAGCCCGGCATCTCATTTTCAAGATACGGGATAATTCACTACAGATAACCGTTCCGGAAGGTATTACCTACGCACAGATAACACAATCCATAAACAAAAACAGGGAAAACATACGAAAAATATACGTACGTAAAAACGACAAAATATTACGTCCGGGAACTTTGCTCGAAACCCGAAACTTTACTATTGCCATACAAACACATAACAAAAACAAATACCTGTTCAAGCTATACAACAATACGCTATTTATATTCTGCCCCGACACGACAGATTTCGAATCTCCCGAAACCCAAAGAATCATATCTGCCGGTATCAAACGATTCATCAAACAAGAGGCCGAAAAGTACCTGCCGGAACGCCTCGATTTATTAGCCAAACAATTAAACCTGACCTATAACAGCGTATCGGTGTCTCATGGACGGAAACGGCTCGGCAGATGCGATATGCGACGCAATATACTCCTGTCCTATCATCTTATGTTTCTGCCCGATCGCCTGATTGATTACGTAATTTTTCACGAATTAGCTCATTTATCTGAAATGAATCACGGAGAACGTTTCCACCAACTATGTAACCGATATTGTCAAGGCAAAGAGAAAATTTTAGAAAAAGAACTCAAGTCTTTCCCGTTTCCTATTGAATAGAATCCAATATATTAATACATATAAATATATATTAAAATAATAAAATAATTTTGCATTATGATAGGAAAATGCAACCGAACTATTTGTTGACGTACCTATATTTTGTATATTTGCAACGCAAAAGGGAGAAGAAGGAGGGGGCACATTGCCCCCTCGTTTTGTTCTAATATAAAACTATCGCTATCGAAAAACATATTAGACATCATCTCCTTCCCCATTAAAAGAAGTTGAATGATAGAAAAAGATTTTGTAAAGGAACTTGTAGAAAAAGGACTGTCGGGAACAGACTGCTTTATGGTAGATGTTCAGGTAAAGCCGGGCAACAGTATCATTGTTGAAATAGATAACGAAGAGGGCATAGATATAGAACAATGCTCGACCTTGCACAGATTTATAGAAGAACACCTCGACCGAGATATAGAAGACTATGAGCTTGAAGTAGGGTCGGCAGGCATTACATCTCCGTTCAAAGTTCTGAAACAGTATAAAAAAAATATAGGCAATGAAGTCGAAGTCCTCACCAAATCGGGATTAAAGCTCAACGGAGTCCTAAAGGAAGCGGACGAAGATAAATTTATTGTCACAATAACAAAAAAAGTAAAGACAGAAACCAGTAAACGGAAAGTAGAGGTTTCGGAAGATCTCGCTTTCGGTTATGATGAAATAAAGTACACAAAATATTTAATCAGATTTAAATAAATATGGCCAAAAAAGAGGAAGCAATCAGCATGGTCGACACGTTCTCGGAGTTTAAAGAACTGAAGAACATTGACAGAACGACAATGATCAGCGTGTTGGAAGAATCGTTCCGCAACGTATTAGCGAAAATGTTCGGTACGGACGAAAACTTCGATGTTATTGTAAATCCCGACAAAGGGGACTTTGAAATATGGAGAAACCGCGAAGTAGTCGAAGACGGACAAGTCAGCGATCCCAATCTGCAAATCTCTTTATCCGAGGCCAAAAAAATCGATAACGATTACGAAGTAGGTGAAGAAGTTACCGACGAAGTAATTTTCGAAAAATTCGGACGCCGGGCTATTTTAAACCTGCGTCAGACATTGGCATCAAAAATTCTGGAACTGCAAAAAGATGCTATTTACAATAAATACAAAGATAGAATCGGACAAATCGTCAGTGCAGAAGTTTACCAGATCTGGAAAAAGGAAATGCTTCTTATCGATGATGAAGGGAACGAACTTCTTCTTCCGAAAACAGAGCAAATTCCTTCGGATTTTTATCGTAAAGGAGAAACCGCAAGAGCGGTAGTCGCCCGTGTCGATAACAAAAACAATAATCCGAAAATTATCATATCCCGAACTTCGGAAGAATTTCTGAAACGGTTGTTCGAACTGGAAGTTCCGGAAATACATGACGGTCTGATTACTATTCGCAAAGTAGCACGTATCCCGGGAGAACGTGCCAAAATTGCGGTAGAATCTTATGACGATCGCATAGATCCGGTAGGCGCTTGCGTCGGGGTTAAAGGTGCTCGTATTCACGGTATCGTCAGAGAATTGCGAAATGAAAATATCGACGTAATCAACTATACCGCAAATACATCTCTGTTTATCCAAAGATCATTGAGTCCGGCAAAAATTTCTTCAATTCGTCTGAACGAAGAAGAAAAAAAAGCCGAAGTATTCTTAAAACCTGAAGAAGTTTCTCTCGCTATCGGCAAAGGAGGACTGAATATAAAATTAGCATGTATGCTGACCGGATATACGATCGACGTATATCGTGACATCGATGAAACAGAAGAAGAAGACATTTATCTTGATGAATTTAAAGATGAAATCGACGGTTGGGTGATAGAAGCCCTAAAAGCTATCGGATGTGCTACAGCCAAAAGCGTATTGGCAATGTCCCGTGAAGAATTGATCGAAAAAGCAGATCTCGAAGAAAACACCGTTGATGAAATAATTAATATATTAAAAGCAGAATTTGAAGAAGAATAGAAAGGAAATCCGTCATACTGCGAAGTAAGACGGATTTACCCTGTTTCCCAGTCTGGAAAATCTCCCGGAACCCGACTAAATATTCTTCTTTCATTTTGTATAACGCTAAAAAACGATTATGACGATAAGGTTAAATAAAGTAGCAAGAGATTTAAATGTAGGAATTCAGACAGCTGTCGATTTCCTGCAAAAGAAAGGATTTTCTATTGAGTCAAATCCCAATACGAAAATCAGTGACGAACAGTATACCCTGCTGGTAAAAGAGTTCAGTACGGATAAAAATCTGAAAATCGAATCGGAACGTATCAGCCAGGAGCGTCATAATAAAGACAAAAACAAAGCAACCGTCGCTCTCGAAGGCTATGAAGAACCCGCATCGGACAATGAATCGGGAAAAACGGAAATAGCGACAACTATAGACGAAGAATTAAAACCGAGAATAAAACAAGTCGGAAAGATAGATTTAGATAATCTATACCGCCCGGTAGCTCCTAAAAAAGAAGAACCGGAAGAGACCGTAACGGACAAAGAGGAAAAAACAGTTACCGAAGAACCCGTACAAGATCATAACGAGATTGAAAAGGAAATTCAGGAAGAAGAACAAATTTCTATAAAAGAACCCGAAATTACAGAAGAACCCCAAACTGCAAATATCGAAGAAGAGGAAGAAAATCTGACTTCAGAAAACGATATTGACGAGAATTCCGAAGAAGAAGAGGACGATGAACCCATCCATATGAACGAAGAAACAAAAGAAGACGAAATATTTACGCTAAACCGGCCTAAACTGACCACGAATATCAATGTTGTCGGAAAAATAGACCTTTCAGCACTAAATCAACAAACTCGTCCGAAGAAAAAAACAAAAGAAGAGAAAAGGAAAGAGCGCGAAGCTAAAGATAAACAGCGCAATGATCTGAAAAAGCCGCTTATTGCGGACGCAAAAACGGCCGAATCTCAAGAAACGGATATGGAACGCAAAAAACGGAAACGTATCCGCAAAGAAAAAATCGATATTGAGAAGAATGCGCCGACCACAAATCCGCAATCTCGAAACAACGGTAACCCAAAAGGGCCTAAGTTGAAACTGAAAAAACCGGTAAAAACTGAAATCAGTGAAGAGGATGTACAGAAACAGATCAAGGAAACACTGGCCAGACTGACAACTAAAGGACAGAAAAAGAGTGCAAAATGGCGTAAAGAGAAACGCGAAGCTTTTGCCAACAAAGCTCAGGAACTGGAAGAGCAGGAGATGGAAGAAAGTCGCATTCTGAAACTGACCGAGTTCGTTACCGCTAACGATCTGGCCGTCATGATGAACGTACCGGTAAATAACGTTATCGCTACTTGTATGAGCATCGGTATCATGGTGTCTATCAACCAACGACTCGATGCGGAAACGATCAATATCGTAGCAGAAGAGTTCGGATTCAAGACAGAATATGTCAGTGCGGAGGTAGTAGAAGCGATCAATGTAGAAGAAGATAAAGAAGAAGACTTGACTCACCGTCCCCCGATTGTCACGGTTATGGGACATGTCGATCATGGAAAAACTTCGTTACTCGACTATATCCGTAATGCGAATGTCATCGCAGGTGAAGCCGGAGGTATCACCCAGCATATCGGGGCTTACAATGTAAAATTGAGCGACGGTAGAAGAATCACGTTCTTGGATACACCCGGACACGAAGCTTTCACTGCCATGCGTGCACGAGGAGCTAAAGTTACGGACATCGCAATCATCATCGTTGCCGCAGACGACAGCGTGATGCCGCAAACCGTCGAAGCAATCAACCACGCATCGGCAGCAGGAGTACCTATCGTATTTGCCATTAACAAAGTCGATAAACCCAACGCCAATCCCGATAAGATTAAGGAAGAATTGGCCAACATGAATTACCTTGTCGAAGAATGGGGTGGAAAATATCAGTCTCAAGATATTTCGGCCAAAAAGGGTACAGGAGTACACGAACTGCTCGAAAAAGTTCTACTCGAAGCCGAGTTGCTCGACTTAAAAGCAAACCCCGACCGTAAAGCTACCGGTTCGGTAATCGAATCGACTCTGGATAAAGGACGAGGATATGTAGCTACCGTATTGGTAGAAAACGGAACTCTTCGCACCGGAGATATTGTTCTTGCAGGAACACACCACGGTCGTGTCAAGGCCATGTTCAATGAGCGAAATGCTCGGATCAATGAGGCCGGACCGTCTGCACCCGCATTGATCTTAGGCTTGAACGGCGCTCCGCAAGCAGGAGACATTTTCCACGTAATGGAAAGTGAGCAAGAAGCACGTGAGATTGCAAACAAGCGAGAACAGTTACAGCGAGAACTCGGATTGAGGACACACAAGCTACTGACTCTCGATGATATAGGAAGACGTATTGCCATCGGTAATTTCCAAGAACTGAATGTAATCGTAAAAGGAGACGTTGATGGTTCGGTAGAGGCATTGAGCGATTCTCTGATCAAATTATCAACTGAAGAAATTCAGGTAAACGTATTGCATAAAGCCGTAGGACAAATTTCCGAATCGGATATTACCTTAGCTGCGGCATCAAACGCAATCATCATAGGATTCCAAGTACGTCCGTCTATGGCAGCCCGCCGTCTTGCAGAAAAAGAAGGTGTGGATATTCGACTCTACTCGATTATTTACGATGCGATAGAGGAAGTAAAATCTGCTATGGAAGGAATGCTTTCTCCGGAAATCAAGGAAGAAATTACGGCGACTGTCGAAGTACGGGAAACTTTCAAGATCACAAAAGTGGGAACTGTCGCCGGATGTATGGTTAAAGAAGGTAAGATCAAACGTACCAACAAGATTCGCCTTATCCGTGACGGTATCGTCATTTACTCCGGAGATCTCGGTTCGCTGAAACGATTCAAAGAAGATGTAAAAGAAGTTGCTACCGGATATGAATGCGGTCTTAACATCGCCAACTACAACGACATCAAGATAGGTGACTTGATCGAAGCGTATGAAGAGGTCGAAGTAAAAAAGACATTGTAAAAACTCTGCACAGGCATTACCGAGACAATCGGGTTACCTATTTGCAGCAAGAATATAAACACGGATGTAAAAGAAGTAACCCGACAAACCGGAACTTTTTGACATCTGTGTTTTTCTGTTCGGAGACAAATGATTTAAAGGGAGTATGAGAATCGAGATTATAGATATAGTCATTGCCGTACTCATTTTGTACAGTATTTTCCGAGGCTATCATTTAGGACTTATTCGTCAGATCGGAGCTTTGGGAGGAATACTGTTAGCTATTTTGGGGGCTAATCTGTTATCTCCTTTCATGGGTTTACTATTGAATAAAACAGAGCTGTTTCCCGAATACGTCAACCATAAAATCGCATATTTGGTAACTTTCTTGATCATTCTCTTCTCCTGTAAATTTATCACCCGACTGATGCAACGCTTTGCCCGGATGCTACATCTCGGACTTCCGGACAAATGGGCAGGCGTTCTTTTCTGCGGATTTAAATATATTCTTGTAATCAGTACAGTTCTGAATATTTATGATTTATTACACAAGGAGTTAGATCCGAAAGATACAAAAATGCAAGAAAATTCATACTTTTATTCCGAAATAATAAAAGTCGCTCCTTTTATTCTCGATTTATCTAAACAAGCATTCCGTAACGAGAATAAAAACAAAGAAACAGACAAACCAAAACAGATAAGTGTGTGTTTATTAAAAAGATATTCTTACGACATCCCCATTTTATCCGATATAAACGATAATGGGCTAAATGTAAAATATATATATGAAACAAGAAGATCCTAACCAAATATTAAACGACGTTACATTCAACGATTATAAATACGGATTTGTAACCGATATAGAAACGGAAGTGATTCCTACCGGATTATGTGAAAATGTAATCAGGCTTATCTCTCAAAAAAAAGGCGAACCCGAATGGCTTCTCGAATTCAGACTAAAGGCTTATGAACACTGGAAAACATTGAAGATGCCGCATTGGGCACATTTAGATATTCCCTCTATCGACTACCAGGCAATCAGCTATTATGCTGCACCTAAGAAAAAAGAAGGACCGAAAAGCCTTGATGAAGTAGATCCAGAGTTACTGAAAACATTCAACAAATTAGGAATCTCTTTGGAAGAACAAATGAAACTTTCCGGAATTGCCGTCGATGCTGTCATGGACAGTGTTTCGGTAAAAACGACATTCCGGGAAAAACTCGCCGAACTGGGCGTAATTTTCTGTTCGTTCAGCGAGGCGGTCAAAGATTATCCCGACTTAGTAAAAAAATATCTGGGTTCGGTAGTATCTTATCGTGACAATTTTTTTGCAGCGCTCAACTCCGCCGTATTCAGCGACGGTTCGTTCGTGTATATTCCCAAAGGGGTACGCTGCCCTATGGAATTATCAACCTATTTCCGTATCAACGCAGCCAATACGGGACAATTCGAACGCACCTTAATCGTAGCCGATGACGACAGTTATGTAAGTTATCTCGAAGGGTGCACTGCTCCGATGCGTGACGAAAACCAACTGCATGCGGCAATAGTAGAGATAATCGCCCACGACCGTGCAGAAGTAAAATACTCTACTGTTCAGAACTGGTATCCCGGTGATAAAAACGGGAAAGGCGGTATTTATAACTTTGTAACGAAACGAGGCATGTGTAAAGGAGACCATTCGAAAATCTCTTGGACACAAGTAGAAACAGGCTCTGCCATTACATGGAAATATCCGAGCTGCATACTTGCCGGAGACAATTCGATCGGAGAATTTTATTCGGTTGCCGTTACCAATAACCACCAACAGGCAGATACGGGAACGAAAATGATTCATTTAGGAAAGAATACAAGAAGTACGATCGTCTCCAAAGGTATCTCTGCAGGATACAGCCAAAACAGCTATCGGGGACTGGTCAAAGTTTCCCCTCGTGCCGATAATGCCCGTAATTATACACAATGCGACAGTTTATTGCTGAGTTCTCATTGCGGAGCACACACATTTCCGTATATGGACATAAAGAACAATACCGCAGTCGTAGAACATGAAGCTACTACATCCAAGATCAGCGAAGATCAGATATTTTATTGCAACCAAAGGGGTATTCCGACAGAAGATGCCGTAGGTCTGATTGTAAACGGTTACGCAAAAGAGGTTATGAACAAGCTCCCGATGGAATTTGCTGTCGAAGCCCAGAAACTTTTACAAATCTCCTTAGAAGGCTCGGTTGGATAATTGAATATTTTAATTTGAACATAAAAAAGACGACATACGATGTTAGATATTAAAGATTTACATGCCAGTATCAACGGCAAAGAGATATTAAAGGGAATTAACCTGACGGTAAAACCCGGAGAAGTTCATGCGATTATGGGTCCTAACGGATCGGGGAAAAGTACATTATCTTCGGTTCTGGCAGGAAATCCGGCCTTTGAAGTGACCGAAGGAAGTGTAAATTTTTATGGAAAAGACCTGCTATCTCTTTCTCCTGAAGACCGTTCACACGAAGGCATTTTCTTGAGTTTCCAATATCCGGTAGAAATACCGGGTGTAAGCATGGTGAACTTCATGCGTGCCGCTGTAAACGAACAACGCAAGTATAAGGGTTTAGAACCTCTATCCGCAACAGACTTTCTGCGCATGATGCGCGAAAAACGCGAAATCGTAGAGTTAGATAACAAACTGGCGAGCCGATCGGTAAACGAAGGCTTTTCCGGCGGAGAAAAAAAGAAAAACGAAATTTTTCAAATGGCTATGCTTCAGCCTCGTTTGTCGATTCTGGACGAAACGGACAGCGGACTGGATATAGATGCCTTACGTATCGTTGCAGAAGGCGTGAATAAGTTGAAATCAGATCAAAATGCGACAATCGTAATTACTCACTATCAAAGATTGCTCGATTATATCGCTCCGGATTTTGTTCACGTGCTTTATAAAGGTCGTATCGTAAAATCAGGCGGTCCTGAACTGGCCTTGGAGTTGGAAGAAAAAGGATATGATTGGATCAAAAAAGAAGTCGATAAACAAATCTGATCCTTTTAATCAGACGTTTCATTATCATTGTACATCATGAATATAGAAAAACAATATATAGAATTGTACGACCAGTACCATTCACTCATCGACAATCATGCTTCTCCCATACTTAACGCATTGCGGGAAAAAGCGATGTCCGATTTCCGGGAAACAGGATTTCCCTCCCCAAACGATGAAGAGTATAAGCACACGAACATTCCGGATCTGTTCGCTCCCGATTACGGATTGAATCTGAACCGTTTAGAGATACCCGTAAACCCTTACGAAGTATTTCGATGCGATGTTCCGAATCTCAGTACATTGCTTTACTTTATAGTCAATGACAGTTTTTATACAAAAGAAAATCCTAAAATAAAACTTCCCGAAGGAGTTCTTATCGGAAGTCTTAACGAAATGGCTCGTTCTCATCCCGATCTGGTACAGCGTTATTACGGGAAACAGGCTTGTACCCGAAACGATGGAATCGTCGCATTAAATACGGCATTCGTACAAGACGGATTTTTTCTTTATGTACCGAAAGACGTTATTATAGAAAAGCCGATACAACTGATCAATATACTACGGGGAGACGCAGATTTTATGGTAAACCGCCGCCTGTTGATCGTTTTGGAAGAGGGTGCACAAGCTCGTCTGCTGGTTTGTGACCATACGATGGATAAAAAGAAATTTTTGTCATCGCAAGTAACCGAAATTTATGCCGGTAAAAATGCGGTATTCGACTATTATGATATAGAAGAATCATCACTGAACACTAACCGGATAACCTCTACTTTTGTAGATCAAGCTGAAAAATCGAACGTCCTTATTAACGGCATTACCCTTCATAACGGCACAACTCGCAACAATTACCGGATGACATTCTCCGGAGAACATGCCGAAGCCCATTTGTGCGGAATGGCGATAGCAGATAAAAAACAATCGGTAGATAACCATACGTTCATCGATCATGCCGTTCCTCACTGCACCAGTAATGAACTGTTCAAATATGTACTGAACGATTCATCGACAGGCTCTTTCAGCGGACGTATTCTCGTACGGGAAGGCGCACAGAAAACCTCGGCTTATCAAACCAACCGGAATCTTTGTGCTACAAAAGAAGCCCACATGTACACGAAACCGCAATTAGAAATATATGCAGATGACGTAAAATGCAGTCATGGCGCTACCGTAGGACAATTAGATGAAAACGCGCTGTTCTATCTCCGGTCACGGGGAATCCCCGAAGCTGAGGCACGAATGCTGTTGATGTTCGCCTTTACCAACGATGTAATCGAGAACGTCAGGATGGATGCCTTAAAAGACCGATTGCGCCAACTGGTAGAAAAAAGATTTCGCGGAGAACTCGACAAATGTGCAGGATGTAATATCTGTCAATAAAATAAAGGAGACCATACAATTATGTTAGATATTCAAAAAATACGAAATGACTTTCCTATACTCAAACAAAAAGTATATGGGAAACCATTGGTTTATTTTGACAATGCTGCAACCTCTCAAACTCCCGAATGTGTCGTCGATACGATCAGAGACGGATATGACCGGATCAATGCAAACGTACACCGAGGTGTGCATTTTTTAAGCCAGGAAGCTACCGAAGGTCACGAGAATGCACGAAAAAGAGTGCAGCAATATTTGCATGCAGCACACGACCACGAAATTATTTTTACTCGTGGAACTACCGAATCCATAAACCTGGTCGCAAGCTCGTTCGGAGACGCTTTTCTGAAAGACGGAGATGAAATAATATTGTCGGAAATGGAACATCATGCCAATATCGTTCCGTGGCAATTGCTTCAAAACCGGAAAAAAATTACATTGAGAGTCGTGCCTATCGATGAAAACGGAGAACTGAAGATGGACATTTTCCGCTCATTATTCAATGAAAAGACAAAACTCGTATCACTCTCACATATCTCTAATGTTTTAGGAACTGTAAATCCTGTAAAAGAAATAATTTCAATATCGCATTCGCACGATGTGCCCGTCTTGCTGGACGGAGCACAGGCTGCTCCTCACACTCGGATAGACGTGCAGGATATGGATGTCGATTTTTATGTTTTATCGGCTCATAAAATGTACGGACCTACCGGAATCGGAGTATTATACGGTAAAGAAAAATGGCTGAACGCCATGCCTCCCTATCAGGGTGGAGGTGAAATGATTTCGCATGTTTCTTTCGAAAAAACGACATTCAACGAACTGCCTTATAAATTTGAGGCCGGAACTCCCGACTATATCGGAACAATGGCTTTCGCGACAGCCCTCGATTATATCGAAAATATCGGGATAGAGAATATTGCAGCTCACGAGCAAAACTTGCTCCACTATACGACCGGACAATTGATGCAGATAGACGGCATGAGAATCTTCGGAACTGCACATGAAAAGAGTGCTGTTATCTCGTTTCTTGTAAAAGATATTCATCATTATGATATGGGGATGCTACTCGATAAACTCGGCTTTGCCACACGTACGGGACACCATTGCGCCCAACCGTTGATGCAGGCATTAGGCGTGGAGGGTGTACTTCGGGCATCTTTTGCCGTCTATAACACCCAAGAAGAAGCTGATGCATTCGTTGCAGCCGTAGACCGTGTTGCAAAAATGTTCTGATCTGATATATAAAAATTCAACAAGGATGTAGAAAATATCTACACCCTTGTTTTTTTGCCAAAACCAAAATAGGAGTATCAGATAACTTATTTTCAACAAAATGACAAATATTCTGCTTTTTGCACGGATATTGTTATATACTCAGTTATTTGAATCATTTGAAAAACTATATATGAAAAAATTTGTAGAGTCAATCGCCAAAATGGAGTTTAATCGAAAAAAAATTCTGACTGTTAGCATCGGGATTATTGTCATCGGAATCGTCTATTACGTCCTAAGCCGTCCCAGAAAAGCAGCCGTCTCCGAACCTACGGTAGTCATAGAGACCGTAACGACAGACGATGTCGAAATTTATGGAGAATATGTGGGACGCATTCGGGCTCAGCAATTCGTCGAAGTTCGTGCACGGGTAGAAGGTTACCTTGAAAAAATGCTCTTCGAAGAAGGAACTTATGTCCCTAAAAATCAGCTATTGTTCATTATCAATCCCGACCAATACAAAGCAAAAGTCGATAAAGTAAAAGCCCAGCTTACCAAAGATAAAGCTCAAGCGCTGAAAGCTAAACGTGACTTAGAGCGCATACAACCCTTATACGCTCAAAATGCAGCAAGTCGCTTAGATCTCGATAACGCGATTGCCGCATACGAAAGTGCGGCAGCTTCGGTAAACATGACCGAGGCTGATCTGTCGCAAGCCGAAATGGAACTGGGATATACGGCAGTTCATTCTCCCCTTTCCGGACGAATAAGCGAACGTCATGTCGATGTAGGAACATTAGTCGGTCCGGGAGGAAAGTCTCTATTAGCGACCATTGTCAAAAGCGATACGGTATTAGTCGATTTCAGCATGACTGCCTTGGATTACTTGCGCAGTAAAGAGAGAAATGTCAATCTGGGACAACGGGACACCTCCCGCACGTGGCAGCCTTATATAACGATTACGCTTGCAGATAACTCGATATACCCGCAAAAAGGTTTGGTAGATTTTGCCGAGCCGCAAGTAGACCCGCAAACCGGAACATTTTCCGTGCGGGCAGAGATGCCTAATCCTGAACAGATATTGCTGCCGGGACAATTCACCAAAGTAAAATTATTGCTCGATGTCCGTGAAGATGCCATCGTTGTTCCCAACAAAGCTGTAATTTTAGAAAAAGGAGGAGCTTATATCTTCGTTATGCGCAAAGACTCTACCGTAGAAAAACGATTCATAGAAATAGGCCCGGAAATCGGAAACAAAATGGTTGTAGAACGAGGTCTTGCCACAGGCGAGAAGATCGTTACCGAAGGTTACCACAAATTAACTCCGGGCATAAAAGTCAAACCGGTCACCGAAGCCATCAAGCCTGAAACACCGGAAGAAAGGAGCGAATCATGAAAAGCGAATTTTTTATCGACCGCCCCGTCTTATCGATCGTTCTGTCCTTAGTCATCGTTATCGTCGGGCTTATCGGGCTTTTCTTGTTACCGATAGACCAATATCCGCAAATTACTCCTCCGGTGGTAAAAATAAGCGCATCCTATCCGGGAGCGAGCGCAACGACCGTGTCACAAGCGGTAGCTACACCTATCGAACAAGAATTAAACGGAACTCCGGGAATGCTTTATATGGAATCGAGCAGTTCCAACTCGGGAGGATTCTCCGCCACTGTGACTTTCGATGTTTCTACCGATGCCGATCTTGCTGCCGTAGAAATACAGAACAGGATAAAACTGGCAGAATCGCGACTACCGGCAGAAGTCATACAAAACGGAATATCTGTAGAAAAGCAGGCGGCCAGCCAATTGATGACGATTTGTCTTACATCGAACGACCCGAAATTCGATGAAATATACCTAAGCAATTTCGCAACGATCAACGTACTCGACTTATTACGTCGAATCGAGGGTGTCGGCAGAGTATCGAATATCGGAAGCCGCTACTATGCCATGCAAATATGGGTACAACCCGACCGTCTTGCAAACTTCGGATTAACGGTACAAGACCTGCAAACCGCACTGAAAGATCAGAATCGGGAATCGGCTGCCGGTGTCTTAGGTCAGCAACCTGTAACGGGACTGGACATAACGATACCTATCACTACCCAGGGGAGATTATCATCCGTAGGGCAATTCGAGGATATTGTCATCCGGGCCAATCCTGACGGCTCTCTTATCCGGTTGAAAGATGTCGCCAGAGTTTCCTTAGAAGCCTCTTCATACAATACCGAAAGCGGTATCAACGGTGAGAATGCCGCCGTATTAGGAATATACATGCTTCCCGGAGCAAATGCGATAGAGGTTGCGAAAGCGGTAAAAGATGCCATGAAAGAAATCAGCAAGAACTTTCCGGAGGGTATGAGTTACGAAATACCGTTCGATATGACGACTTATATTTCTCAATCGATTCACGAAGTCTATAAAACACTGTTCGAAGCATTGGGATTGGTCATTCTTGTCGTATTTTTATCATTACAGAACTGGCGTGCGACCCTTATCCCGGTAATTGCCGTGCCGATCTCATTAATCGGAACTTTCGGATTTATGCTGATATTCGGGTTTTCTCTAAACCTTCTGACCATGCTCGGTCTTATCCTCGCCATCGGTATCGTGGTAGATGACGCCATCGTCGTCGTAGAAAATGTCGAGCGGATTATGGAAGAAGAACATATCGGAGCATACGAGGCGACAAAAAAAGCGATGAACGGACTGACAAGTGCTCTGATTGCGACATCGTTGGTACTTTGTGCCGTATTTATTCCCGTAAGTTTTCTTAGCGGCATCACCGGACAACTTTACCGGCAATTTACGGTAACCATTGTCGTATCGGTACTCATATCAACAGTCGTGGCCTTGACATTAAGCCCGGCAATGTGTGCTCTGCTGTTAAAGCCGAGTAATAAGAAAAAGAGAAAACATATTCTATTCCGATATATAAACCACTGGTTGGTTACCGGAAACAGAAAATATTCCAACCTCATACAAAAAGCGATGATGAATCCGAGAAGGATATTGTCCGGATTCGGAATCATGCTGGTCATCATGTTCGTTATTTCCCGTTTTATTCCCACCAGTTTTATGCCGCAAGAAGATCAAGGTTATTTTAAAGTAGAATTAGAACTTCCTGAAGGCGCAACTTTGGAACGAACTCGAAAGGTAACCGAAAGAGCAGTCTCCTATCTGCTGGAGAATCCGTTTGTCGCATACGTACAAAATGTCACCGGAAGCAGTCCTCGAGTAGGAAGCAACCAATCGCGAAGCGAACTCACGGTGATCCTTAAACCTTGGGAAGAAAGAGAAGGAGTAGGTGTAGAACAAATTATGGAAACCGTACGAGAAGAACTTTCTCAGTACCCCGAATCTAAAGTATTTCTAAGTACTCCTCCCGTCATACCGGGACTCGGATCTTCCGGCGGTTTTGAAATGCAACTTGAAGCACGGGGAGACGCAACATTCCAAAATCTCATACAGGCTGCAGATACGTTGATGCATTACGCATTGCAACGGAAAGAGCTAACCGGACTGTCTTCCTCTCTACAATCAGAAATTCCGCAACTCTATTTCGACGTAGATCGGGACAAAGCCCGCATACTGGGAGTACCGCTAACCGATATTTTCTCTACAATGAAAGCTTATACAGGTTCGGTATATGTAAACGATTTCAACATGTTCAACCGTATTTATAAAGTATATATTCAGGCTGAAGCTCCTTATCGAGCTCATAAAGATAACATCAATTTATTTTTCGTGCGAGGAAGTAACGGAGCTATGGTTCCTCTCACCGCTCTCGGAACGACCGATTACACGACCGGCCCGGGAAGTATTAAGCGATTCAATATGTTCAATACGGCCATTATACGAGGAGCGGCGGCACAAGGATACAGTTCGGGACAAGCGATGGAAATCATGGAAGAAATAGCGCAAAAACATCTGCCTGCCAACATCGGAATCGAATGGAGCGGACTCTCGTTTCAAGAGAAAAAAGCAGATGGTAAAACGGGTATAATAATGGCCCTCGTTTTCTTGTTCGTATTCTTATTTCTAGCAGCACAATACGAAAGCTGGTTAGTCCCTATTTCGGTACTGTTATCTCTTCCCGTAGCTGCTTTCGGAGCTTATTTAGGAATATGGGTCTGCGGAATGGAAAACGACATCTACTTCCAGATAGGACTCGTCATGTTGATCGGATTAGCTGCTAAAAATGCGATTCTGGTAGTCGAGTTCGCAAAAATTCAAGTAGATAAAGGTGCCGATATCATATATGCCGCCATTCATGCAGCACGTCAACGATTCCGCCCCATCGTCATGACCTCTTTCGCTTTCATCTTGGGTATGCTCCCGATGGTATTGGCAAGCGGACCGGGCTCGGCAAGTCGGCAATCTATCGGAACAGGAGTCTTTTTCGGAATGATATTTTCCATCACATTCGGCATTATCCTTGTTCCCTTTTTCTTTACTTTAATATATAAACTCAAAGCGTCAATCAAAGAAAAATGGTCATGAAAATAGTATCCAAAATATACATAGTATTCGTTATTCTGATAATGACCGGACTCTACTCCTGCAAAATAGGGAAAAAATACAGTCGTCCGGAATTACACCTGCCCGAAAGAATTACGGAACAACATTCCGACTCGTCAACTCTGGCCGATCAGGATTGGAAAACTATATATACGGACACTTTATTGCAGTCTCTTATACAAAAGGCTCTCGATAATAACAAAGACATGTTGATCGCAGCGTCCCGTATAAAAGAATTGGCATATAGAAAAAGAATAACTACCGGAGATTTATTCCCTACCATAAATGCGGCTATACATCCTGAACGGGAACATACGAATGACGGAGGGAATAACCCCGACAACGATAATTCGTTCGAGGGAAAACTCTCCCTATCATGGGAAATCGATCTATGGGGAAATCTGCGATGGGCACGTGCTGAAAGTATTGCCGAATATCTCGCATCGGTAGAGGCAAGACGTGCTTTACAAATGTCGATGATCGCACAAGTCGCACAATACTATTACGAATTGGTTGCATTGGACAACGAGCTGGACATCGTCCGCCAGACACTGAATACATGGGAAAAAGGTCTCGATCTGGCGAGAATCCGTTTTGAAGGGGGATTGACTTCGGAAACGTCTTTTCGTCAGGCTCAAGTAGAACTTGCCCGTACAGCGACATTAGTACCGGAACTGGAAAACAAGATTTCTCAAAAAGAAAACGACTTGTCGTTGCTTGTCGGAGAATATGAAGCTGTTATTACCCGGGCAAAAATGAATCCCGATATCTATTTGCCCGAACAATTGCCTGTAGGATTACCCTCGACCCTTTTGGAGCGGCGTCCCGATCTGAGACAAGCCGAGCAAGAGTTAATTGCGGCGCATGCCCAAGTCGGTGTTGCCTTTACGAACATGTTTCCGAAATTAACTCTCACAGCTACTTACGGGATAGAAAGCTCTTCTCTGAATGATTTTTTACGTTCTCCTTACGGATTTATCGGAGGGACATTACTTTCTCCCATTTTCGGCGCTGGAAAAAACATCGCAAAGCATAAGGCTCAGAAAGAGGTATTCAGACAGACTTGTTATCGATACGAAAAATCGGTTCTGACAGCTTTTCAAGAAACAAAAAATGCAATTGTAAACTTTAACAAGGTAAAAGAAGCCCGTATCCTGAAAAAAAATCTTTACGAAGCATCAAAAGGATATGTAGAACTGGCCCAACTACAATATATTAACGGGGTCATCAACTATCTCGACGTATTAGATGCACAACGAGGATTTTTTTCTGCACAAACAGGTCTTAGCAATGCCATAAGAGATGAACAGATTGCTGTCGTTTATCTCTACAAAGCATTAGGAGGAGGATGGGACAACTTATCTCCATTCGATAAAGAAGAGACTAAGCAATAATTTATCGAACAAAATCTGCCGGAAGAAAAATTTTCCGGCAGATTTTGTTTTCTAACGTAATTTCTTACCCGAAGATACCGGATCGAAACCTAAATCAATTACATCGAAATGAGCATCGGAAGAGACCGTTCCGCACCACGCTATCCGATGATACTTGAAAGGAGGAGAAACCGGACGCATCCGTATTTGTCCCGGCACATCTCCGGCAATACGAAAACGATAAAGTAATGAATAACGTCCTTCTGCCTCTTGTGCACCCCACACCTTACAAACCAAATCAGCCCTTTGTACCGAACAACGTAATGCAATGTGAGAAACACGTTTATAAATATCGGGCAACAATTTTATAGGTCGGGTTATCACACTTATTTGCATATCCGATTGAACTTCGGAGCACAAATCATACAACCTACCGCTTTCATCTCCGGCAAGCAAACCCGGGTAGAGATTATATAAATATTTCCAATCAACAATACGACAGTACCAACTCGAAAAAGATAATCCCAATACATAGCAAAAACGATAATCGGCATTCAAGAAAATAATTTCCTGCCGGATATAGTTATACCCGGCGGTACATTTCCCTTGGATATACTTTCTAAACGGGACAAAATCCTCCGATAACGATATAGAATCACCATCGGACGAATCTTGAGGAAGTGCATCCGGAACTCCGCCGAACACAGGAGAAAGTAAGTTGGACTCTGCCCCCTGTAAAGCCATAACCCCTTGTTCGGAAAGATAAACGACAGCATTATCTATCGGAACAATCAGATTCGAAGACAAACAGACCTCCCGGTTTACAGGATGTTGATTGCTGTAAAGGACTCCCTCACTCCCCTGCTGCAAAGCCCATATACCTTCTGTCGTAAACACATATAACGGAAACTCTCCATACTGACCTTGTGACAAGGCTGCCGTAGCAGCCGCTAAGTCGGTAATCTCTCCTCCCGATAAAATATAAGTAAACTCTTGAGGAAATACAAAAGGATTATTTATTTGCGATACTCTCAACTTATTGGGAGTATGCTCCACAGCATTTATCTCTTCCGGAATCTTGCCTTCATCAGGTTCGGATATTTCAGAAAAAGTAATAGGTTTTAAATCCGGAGAAACATAATAAGCCATATTCTGATCTTGAGAAGATTTCAAATCGACCGTTATTCCATATTGTTTTCCTCCGGCATCATCGCATATCCTCACTTTCATCTTATATGCTCGGCTGTCAGGATAAGAAATCATAGCCGAAAGACCTTTAAGAGACATACGAGACTCAAAAGAATTTACCAGACGCCTCTCTCCGTCAGAACCGTTCATGTACACTTCGATATATCCCCGTTGCACATCGATATCGATTAAGTCTACCCCATTATAACGATTCTGTGTCAACGCAAAGACCGAAAGGGGAAAACCGCTGGAATAGTACATAGATATTCCTCCCAAATGTAATCTCCCGTTATACACATAAGAGGTCTTCGCCGTAATACGATGATGAGAAAAATTATCCAAAGGCAATACATCTTGTTGTTCGAGATTATTCAAATCACAATTATATTCCAATGAAAAGGGTTGAGCAATCTGTTCCTTTCCGGAAAAGGATGCCACTTTAAAGAATACGACCTCTTCCGACAGCCTCCGTCTGACCTCCTCCTCTGTCAATTGCGGCACATCGAAAATAATAATCCGAGTCTGTTTACCCCCAATATTCCGTATCTCATACCGATAGTCATTTTCTGTCATGGCAACCTGCTTGACTACCGGTATCTCTTTTGAAATAAACACATCTATCCCGGTAACAATATCCGACCATTTCGATAAATCGCACTTGCCGATATTATAATAAAGCGACTCTCCCCTTAAATTGAACTTATTTTCGACAAATCGCCTCAGATATCCGTCTTCCAGCTCGCAAAGCGCTTCAATATTATTCAACGTATCGGCTTTATCCGATTGTAACATGACGACAGGCGGAGACGGAAAAATATAAGAACCGTCATACATTCGGAGTGCATACCTCACCAAAAAAGGATGGGCGAAATAACCGTCCGACAGCAATTTACTCTTACATTTACTATACGTACCATATATCCAAGAAATAAACGCCCTCTTGTCTGTATCGGAAAGACGACAAACTCCGTCATCCCGAGTCTCTACCTTCAAGGTATAAGTATCGAAGATCTCGGTACTCTGAATACTTCCTCCCAAATAAAACGATATTTCGGGCATATCCGGACGTGTCCCCAATATCTCATAAATTCCGTTTCTGTACAGTAAATAAAATATTTCCGTATCGGTAATTACAACAAGCGTATTTCCGACCGACTCTATTCTCGACAGTCCGGAGATCTCACACAATGCCTCCAATCCAGTCGGAAAGACCTCTCCATCCTTTTCCTCCGCCTCAAAATAAAGATTCGTGCCGTCATACGAAATATAATGCTTATAGGCTTCGTTACAATGCAAAAATATGACTTTACGGGAAGTTTCTTCCGGAGTATATAATAAGCGGGGTTCGCCGACAGCTTCCCAAATACCGTTCCGGCATCTCAAGTTCACGATCCGGCTACACTCCCCGTCGCCACACATTGCCGGAGGTAACTGATGCGACATGCCCTTAATTTGTAATCTGTTCTGTTGCATAATATTATCTTTCAATTTCTTTTTCGGTAAAAATAGAATAGAGAACATGCCGGCTCGTGGGATATTTATAAAAAAGAATTCGTTCAGGCAAGATTTTATAATTATCGCATAAAACCGGAACGATTCAATATTTTTTTTGCAATCGAGAAAGTAAATCCAGAGTCTGTTTAAAATTCTTTATAATACTCCAATACAAAAAAAGGACTGAAACAGACTCTCCGACTTATAACCGTAAAATAAAAATCATTATGAATGACTGCAATTACAAAATCTTTAACAACAAACGGTTAATGCCGAAACAAGAAAAGAGAAAAGAAAAAGAAGACGAAACATTCGACCGTTCTCAATACAAAATTTTATGGACGGCAAAAAAGGCATGGGAAAATATAGAACCATACCGCAGGCGTCGAAAACGAAACAGAAAATATACATTCGGACAGCAATGGAGCGATAAAATAACGTTACCGGACGGAAGAACGATAACCGAAGAGCAATATTTGAAAGAACAAGGGAAAGTCCCCTTAAAAAACAATCTGATCCGTCAACTGGTAAAGAACGTCATCGGACAATTCCGAAGCACTCAGACTCAACCGGTATGCATCTCCAGAGACCGGAACGAACAACAATTAGGAGAACTGATGAGCATAGCCCTCGAATATGTTTATCAACATAACCGAATGTGGGAAATCGACGGCAGGACTCTCGAAGAATTTTTGATCTCGGGAAGCTGCTTCCACAAAATAGTTTACGGCAAAAGGCGAAATAAAACGGATGTATGGATCAACGAAATAAACCCGAACCGAATTTTCTTCAACAATATGGAAGATATACGACATTGGGATTGCACAATGATAGGAGAATTGCATGATGTACCTATCGCAACAATCTTATCCAATTTTTCGGGAGGCTCTCGCAAACGGGCTTCCCGTCTCCGGGAAATTTACAGTAATGCCAATCAAGAAGAACTGTACCGTCAATATTCAAACCTGACCACGGAGCGGATCGACAATCTCGACTTTCTGATTCCCGGAGAAGACCACCTCTGCCGGGTAATAGAAATATGGAGGCTCGAAAATCGTGAACGGTTAAAATGCCATGATACTTTGAACGGAAAACTTTATAAAGAAGAAATAGACCGTTTACCGGCCATCGAAGCGGAAAACAGAAAAAGAATCTCCGATGCCGGAAAAGCAGGGATTGACAGTAAAGACGTTCCGCTGATCCGCACCGAATGGTTTATCGACCAGTTTTGGTATTATCGCTTTTTCTCTCCTTTCGGAGACATTTTGGATGAAGGAGAGACCCCGTACTGGCACGGAGAACACCCTTACAGCATGCGACTTTATCCGCTTATCGACGGAGAAATTCACTCTTTTGTCGAAGACATCATCGACCAGCAACGATATATAAACCGACTGATTACATTGGTTGATTTTATCATGGGATCGAGTGCCAAAGGCGTATTGCTTTTCCCAGAAGATCAAGTTCCCGACGGAATGACCATCGAAGATGTAGCTGAGGAATGGACACGATATAACGGAATCATTTTATTCAAACCGAAACCGGGAGCGCCCCTTCCTCAACAAATTGCCGTAAATTCGACCAATGTAGGCGCTTATGAACTTCTAAACCTGCAAATGCGACTGTTAGAAGATATCTCTGGCGTACATGGTGCTATGCAAGGAAAAACCGCTGCATCGGGAACTCCCGCCTCCCTTTATGCACAACAAACCCAAAATGCAAGTCTGAATCTCATCGACCTGTTCGAATCTTATAAAACTTTTCGGGAAGACCGAGATACGAAAATGATGAAAACCATCCAGCAGTTTTACGACGAAAACCGGTATTTGGAAATTGCGGGAGATAAAGCTACCGAAGGACAAATACTCGCATCTCCGGATAAAGTCCGTAATGCAGAATTCGATATATCCATCACCGAATCCGTTTCCTCTCCGGCATACCGGGTAGCATCGAACGAGTTTTTGCTGGAACTGTTCCGAATGGGACAGATTTCTTTAGAAATGCTCCTTGAAAACGGTTCATTCCCATTTTCCGACCGCTTGTTACAGAGTATAAATAAATTAAAACAAGAGACTCAATAACAAAATTCTAAAGATACTCTACCGCTCAAAAAAACAGAAAACATTTAGACTCCATTTCAATACGTCAAGTGAGAAGGTGCAATATTTATTACACCTTCTTTTGATAATTATTTAAAAAACATGTTTTAAACATCCATTAAAGCCTGTCTAAATTTTACTCGGGTCAGGTTTGAAAGTTTTTTTCGAAGATATTTCTCTATTTTTATAAGGAGGATAATGACTATCTGACGAATGAAAACGGGAAAAAAGGCCTGATAATATTTTCTGCATCGGAAAATTTAAACAGACTCTTAGTATTTCAAAAAATTCGTATATTTAGCAACTAAAAGAAAGGGATTATTTTGATATTACTGAATATCGATCATGAAAAACAAATTTGATAATACAACTATTTTCAAGGCTCCGGACGGCCGATCTTATCTCGTCCCGTTTATTTTGGTCACCAGTTTGTTCTTGTTATGGGGATTTGCTCACGGATTGCTGGACGTGCTGAACAAGCATTTTCAACTTGCATTTACCATGACAAAAGCAGAATCGGGATTAGTACAATTCTCGACTTATATCGCTTATTTCCTCATGGCTATTCCTGCAGGAATCTTCATGAAAAAATACGGATATAAAAAAGGCATCATTCTGGGTTTATTACTCTTCGCAACCGGAGCATTTTCTTTTATCCCGACAGCACTCATGCACTCTTCTACTCCGTTTCTGATCGCGTTATTCATAATTGCGTGCGGTTTATGTATTCTGGAAACAGCAGCAAATCCCTACTCAACAGTTTTAGGCCCTAAAGAATCGGCTGCACAAAGAATAAATTTGTCCCAATCATTCAACGGTCTGGGCTGGATACTCGGGCCTCTGGTCGGAGGTGCTCTGATTTTCGGTACTCCCGAAGGAGACTCCTCCGCTCTTACCAAACCCTATATTCTTGTGGGCAGCATCGTTCTGGTAATAGGTATTTTATTTTTCTTTACGAAGCTTCCCGAAATCAAGGAAGATGATGAAAGAACTCCGGTTACGGAAAATATTCCGGACAAATCGATTTGGAAGCACCGCCATTTCGTACTTGCCGTAATAGCTCAGTTTGCCTACTGTGCCGCCCAAACCGGCATATTCAGTTTCTTTATCAATTACGTCACCGAACAAGACCCGAGTATCGATCCTGAAAAGGCATCGAGGTTTCTGGCTTTCGGCGGAATGACTTTATTCATGGTAGGAAGGCTTTCGGGGAGTATGCTGATGAAATGGACTACGCCCAATAAACTGCTTGTCCTATTCTCTTTGATTTCATCCATATGCATGCTTCTGGTAATTCTCGCTCTGGGAAGAATATCATTATATGCCCTATACACGACCTTCTTTTTTATGTCGATCATGTTCCCTACGATTTTCGCACTCGGGCTTTCGAATATGGGAACTCTTACCAAAAAAGCTTCGTCATATATCGTTATGGGCGTAGCAGGTGGCGCTTTCAGTCCTATGCTCATGGGATTGATCGGAGAGAATAACATGGCTGTCGGATTCATTGTCCCGTTCGTTGCTTTTATATATATTCTGTTTTTTGCAGCCAAAGGTTACCGCTCGTAAATAAGAATACGACTATTATCACCCAAACTTGTTTAAATTTTTGGATAAAGAAATTCTCAAGCCAGCCCCGAACAAAATTTAGACAGGCGCAGAGCGAACAGTCAGAAAATTAGACAGATTCTCAATAATTCTTCTTATCTTTGTCCCCGTATCGGTTCGAGATGCCTGCAACAGGATATCGATGAAAAGGGAATCCCGTGAAAGTCGGGAACAGTCCCGCTGCTGTAATTCTCCTATATTCGCGGCAAACTACCCCCTGCCACTGAATAGAATTATTCGGGAAGGCGTTTGCCCACAGAGATAAGTCAGAAGACCTGCCATACACACAAAATGCCGTTTCTTGCGAGGATGAGACCGGCAATACAAAAAAATTTCAGCGAATGCGTAATTTCCGATTTTGCAACCCTGCTTTATTGTACGGGATAATCTTATGGTGGATTATTCTGCCGATTCGCATATCCGGACAAACGACCGCCAAAATCGATACGACAAAAACCTACCAACTAAAAGAAGTCGTATTCACCGGAAAAACGATAAACAGAGATGTAGTTCCGGCACAAACGCTTTCAGGCAAGCAATTAGAAAGACTCAGCGTGCATTCTGTCGCAGATGCGATCCGATATTTCTCGGGAGTACAGATAAAAGACTATGGCGGAATCGGCGGACTGAAGACCGTCAACATCCGAAGCATGGGAACAAATCATGTGGGTGTATTTTATGACGGTATCCAACTGGGCAATGCTCAGAACGGGACAATCGACCTGGGACGTTTCTCATTAGACAATATGGAAGCGATCACCTTATACAATGGGCAGAAAAGCAGTATCTTTCAACCAGCAAAAGATTTCAGTTCGGCAGGTTCGGTTTATCTGCAATCCAGAACTCCACGTTTTGAGGAAGGCAAAAAATATAATCTGAAAGCAACATTCAAAACCGGTTCGTTCGGAACGGTTAATCCGGCAATTCTTTGGGAACAAAAGCTGAGCGAGAATATAAGCGGATCGGTAAGCGGTGAATACCTCTATACCACGGGACGATATAAATTTACGTACCGTAAAGAAGGCGGATATGACACTACTGCCGTACGACATAACGGAGATGTAAACGCTTTACGGATAGAAACCGGTCTTTTCGGAAAAATAAAAGACGGCAACTGGAAAACAAAACTCTACTTCTATAATTCGGAACGGGGTTATCCGGGTGCTGTTGTCAGGAACAAATTTTCCAATGAAGACCGCCAATGGGACTCGAACTTTTTCGTGCAATCGTCATTCCGAAAAAGTTTTGCAGAACGTTATCATCTTTTAATCAGCAGTAAATATGCGTATGATTACCTCCATTATTTAGCAGATCCGAGAAAAGACGCCTCTGTCACGTACACAGACAATCATTACCGGCAACAAGAAGTTTACTTATCGGCAGCCCAAATGTATTCTATATTCGATTTCTGGAACATCAGTTTATCGACAGATTTTCAATGGAATAAACTAAACGCCGATTTGATCAATTTTGCCTATCCAAGACGTTACTCGGGATTGATAGCGATAGCTTCTTCTTTTGAAATGGAGCCGGTAAAATTACAGGCAAGTCTGTTGGGGACTTTCACAAAAGAAACCACATCTTCTGCAATCGTACCGGCCTCACACAAACCGCAATATACCCCGACAATTATTGCATCTTACCGTCCATGGAAACATATCGGATTAGATATAAGGGCTTTCTATAAAAAAATCTTCCGAATGCCTACTCTGAACGATTTATACTATACATTTATCGGCAATGTAAAGCTAAATCCCGAATATACGACTCAATATAATGTCGGCATTACATACAACAAAAGCTTCAACGGAATATTACGCATATTGGAGATACAAGCAGACGGATACTACAATCAGGTACGGGACAAAATCGTCGCAATGCCGACATCCAATTTTTTCCGCTGGACAATGGTCAACTTAGGAAAAGTAAAAATTAAGGGAATCGACATTGCCTCCAATGCAGGATGGCGATTCGGGACACAATGGAGCATCGACACCCGCATAAATTACACTTACCAGAAGGCACAGGACTACACTTCTACCGACGATCTTTATTACAAAGGACAAATTCCGTATGTCCCCCTGCATAACGGATCGGCAGTCATCAATGCCGGATACAGAAACTGGGAACTGAATTACAGTTTCATATATACCGGAGAACGATATGCTTCGAGAGCCAATACCGAAGAAAACTACGTTCTTCCATGGTACACAAGCGATTTATCTCTATCGAAAAATCTCCGATGGCACAAAACCGGAATAAAAATAACCGCCGAAATCAACAACTTATTTAACCAACAATATGAAGTCGTGCGTTCTTATCCCATGCCCGGCACTAATTTCAAACTGATATTGAATGTTACACTTTAACCGGATAATTTTATGAAACGAATGAATATGCAAAATATTTACCGTATCTTTCCACTTATATTTTTGTTACTGACAAGCTGCCGGGGCGATGAGCCTGTTCCCGTTCCACGAGAAATCACCGTAAGTTCGGGATTCTATCTGCTCAACGAAGGAAATAAAGGTAATAATATGGCTACTCTCGACTATTTCGACTACACCAATAATACCTATTATCTGAACATATATGCAGAGAGAAATCCGACTGTAGTCAAAGAATTGGGAGATGTCGGCAATGACCTGCAGATATACGGAAACAGACTATATGCCGTAATTAACTGTTCTAATTTTATAGAAGTTACAGACCTGAAAACGACAAAACACATCGGTATGATCCAAATTCCGAGTTGCCGCTATATCGTTTTCCACAAAAACAAAGCATACGTATCATCGTATGCCAGCATAGACGGAAGCGATTTATACGCCAGACAAGGATATGTTGCCCAAATAGATACCGCCTCTTTACAAGTCGAAAAGAGAGTTGCCGTAGGGTCGCAACCGGAGGAGATGGTCATCATCGGAGATAAATTATATGTGGCAAATTCGATGTGCGTTTCGACCGGAGAAATGGATCATACGGTTTCGGTAATCGACCTGAATACATTTACCGAAATAAAAAAAATAGATGTTGCGGTAAACCTGCACCGGATGAAGGCAGATCGTTACGGTTACATTTATGTCTCGTCCAGAGGAGACTATTATGACGGGAAGTCCGATCTTTATATGATAAACAGTCGTACAGACGAAGTAGAAGGTCCTTTATCGATACCTGTCAATAATATGTGTATATCAGGAGACTCCTTATACATTCTTGCAAAAGAATTCAATTATATTACAGGATATGCAGAAAGTGTTTATGGAATCATAGACACCCGTACTCACAAAATCCTTACCCGAAATTTCATATCGGACGGAACCGATACCCGGATAGATATGCCATACGGCATCGCGGTAAATCCCATCAGCAAAGAAATATTCGTCACAGATGCCAAAGATTTCATCACACCGGGAAAAGTTTACTGTTTCTCTCCAGACGGCAAAAAGAAATGGGAAGAAATAGCCGGAGAAATTCCATCGAACATTGCATTTGTGTTAGAAACTCAAACAACAGATAATTAACAATATAATGAATTTATATTGCTTAATCGGTAAGAAGCCCATTTAAACGGATAATAAAAATATTTCTATAAGAGCCTATTTAAATTTTAGACAAATAGATTTTGAAAATTTCTTTTGAGTTTTGCGGGGGATAATACGGAATATCTGAATGAAAACAGGAAGACAGACCGAAAGAAAGCGTAAAAATAATCTGGAGAATGTTATTTACATCATGTATAATATATTGTATATCAATACAATAGAATCTACATTTACTTATTAAAAAAACAACACAGAAATAAAATCGGTATTTTAGGAGATTCTTCGATTTTTACTTTGCACTTGATTTCATTCTTTGCACTTGGTCTCACAAAAATGTTGTTGAAAGCCATTTCTCCAACTATCTACACTTATCGGAAGAATATCGTTTGGTTGTGTATTGATGAATTATGCAGCCAAAAAAGAAAGGAGCAACCTCGGCCCAAGAAGTATTTCTCCATTAGAGTTTTTGGTCCCTGCAAAGTTAACTATTTCTATCAAGTCATAGGCACATGGAAAGGCAAATATGCCTACCTAAATTTAGTTTACTTTGGTTTAGCATATATAGGTTAATAGACTAAACTAAACTGAATTTTCAATCTATTTCCACCTGATGAAGTAAGATATATCTTCCTTAATCACCTAAATGGGATGATTACAGAGGATAGTAATGACTTTGTTCGAATAAAGGACTTTGCAGATGTAAAAGTGCGTATTCCGAACCCAGACGATGATTATATACGTTCTATCACATACATTTGCGACGAGGAGTTGGCATTAGCTATGAAAACAATCGCTCAGCATAGTTTTGGTATTACACCTGAAGATTTATTCATCGTAACTGCCAGAGAATTTGGGTTTAAACGTACTGGTGAGAATATAATTTCTTCACTTCGCAATGTATATGAACAAATGCTTAAAAACAATGAAGTGACAGAGATAGATGGTAAAGTTTGTGTAGTGCATTAACAATTAGAATGATTTAATTCTTCAAGCATCCAATCGGCACAACATATACTCCATCTGTTCGTTTATAGGCAAAGTCACCAACACCTGTCAGCACCATACAAAAAGCAGGGGCTTTCATTCGGGAGGTGTCTATGATATTTGAAAGTGCCATTAATGTTTTTGCGCCATCATCAATCAATTTCTCTCCACCCAATTTTATTTCAATAAGACCATACGACCCATTACGCAAATGTACCACAGCATCGCATTCCAAACCGTTCTTGTCTCTATAATGATACACAGAACCATCCAAGGCATCTGCATAAACCCGAAGATCCCGAACACACATTGTTTCAAAAAACAACCCAAATGTATTTAAGTCGTTAATCAAATCATTAGGACCTAAACCAAGAGCAGCCACGCCAACAGAAGGATCGACATAATATCTTGTATTCGATGTACGAACTGCTGTTTTACTCCTTAAGTTGGGATTCCATGCCGGCATATCCTCAATTACAAATATTTTCCGCAAAGCAGTAAGGTATGCATCTATCGTTTCATCGCTGACATCCTCCGGTTCATTTGTTGATATATCGGCAAGGATTGTCGCGATACTTGCTTGAGAGCCTTGATGTCTGGCATAAGAACGCATAATTCTCTTTGCCCGTTCGGCATCTCGTTTTACGTTGTCAACTCGTGATATATCGCTATTTGTTATTGCTTTATAATAATCTGTCGCCTGCAATAGTGCGGCCTTTTCTGTTTTCTTTTGCAAAGCCTTAGGCCACCCTCCTCGGCAAACGACAAAAGCGAGCATCGGCAATGTAAGTTTATTCAAAGCACCTATTTTATCAGGTGTAAGAAACAAATCCGATAGGCTTATCTCACCTGTAGAGTCGCCAGATTCCCACAAACTCATAGGGCGCATAGTAAGCCATCCGTATCTTCCGGTACCTGTATGATGAATATCTTTGGCTTCAGCAGGCACCGCAGAACCTGTAAGCATAAATTGTCCATCTTCGCCTCTATGGTCTACCTCAAATCGGATGGCATCCCAAAATTGAGGAACTTCCTGCCATTCATCAATCAAACGCGGAGTTTCTCCTTCAAGCAAAAAGCTAATATTAGTTTGAGCCATTTGCCTATATTGCTCTTGTTTAGTAGGGTCGTCCATATAGATAACACTTTTGGCCTGCTGCTCAGCCGTGGTCGTTTTGCCACAAGCTTTAGGCCCCTCTATCAATACAGCACCCATCGCTTCTAACTTATCACGCAGAAGTTGATCCGCTATTCGATTCTTATATTCCATACACTGTATTTTTTTGCAAAAATAGCTTATTTCTTTGTAATCCAAATCAATTTCAAAAATAAATTTGGGAATTTGGCGCAAAACTATTTGGAAATTTAGCTTTATTTTGATTGGAAATATGGCGGATTTCTTTATTGGAAAATCCAACGCTCCCCAACAAGGATAAAATAAGCCCGATACTCAATCCAAAATATAACGAATTCCCGAACGTTTTTTTAAATCGGCCATATCTTCCAAAGAAAGCTGGTTATCTCCGATATCCAAAACCGAAATTGCAGGAGAAATTTTTAATGACCGCAAAGCATTATGTTGTGTATATAAATAGGTCAAAGAAGAGCACAAACTTACATCAAGAACCGACAGCATATTATCGGAACTGTCGAGATAAAGCAGAAATTCCTGATTTCCTATTTTCAAATTGTTTAACGCATTGTGAGAACAATCCAAAGAGACCAAATAAGATAGTCCGGATATATCCAACTCCTCGATCCAGTTAAAAGAACAATCAAGGTGTTCGAGCCATTTGCAAAAAGAGACATCGATATTCTCCAAACAACATTTCGGGACACGCAATTCATTGATACATTCTCCGCAAATACGTATCACATATTCTCCCTTTCGGGTATATGTATGAATCATATTTTTATCGCAAACACCATCTCCCCAGTCGATCATAAAATCACGTGCCGATACAGAAAGTTCGATTTCGGAATTTTCCGGAATTAAATATGTAATAAGAGTAATTACACCAAAAGTTGCAGCCTTCTTATTAACAACAGATGTTTGTCTCCTATAAATTAACGGCAAGATTTTCATATCACAAAAAATATGACTTCTAACACAATACCCAATAAACTATTTAATTAGTCTAAAAATTATTAAACTCAATATAAT